>JBDUAO010000029.1:0-23841 GCA_040004595.1 Candidatus Dormiibacterota bacterium
AGATCGGCTCCAAGCTGATGGGCGTCCTCTACATCCTCGACGAGCCTTCGATCGGCCTACACCAGCGTGATAACCGCCGCCTGATCAACACGCTCCTGCGCCTGCGCGACCTCGGCAACACGCTGATCGTGGTCGAGCACGACGAGGACACGATCCGGTCGGCCGACTACATGGTCGACATCGGTCCGGCGGCCGGCGAGCACGGAGGGCAGATCATCGCGGCCGGCACTGTGGAAGAGGTGCTCAAGGATCCGGACTCGTTGACCGCCGCCTTCCTTCGCGGCGATCGTGCGATCCCGATTCCGAAGCGGCGCCGCACGGGCAACGGCAAGAAGCTGGTCGTCCGCGGCGCGCGCGCCAACAACCTGAAGGACGTAGACATCGAGATACCGCTCGGCTGCTTTGTCGCCGTCTCGGGCGTCAGCGGTTCGGGCAAGTCGTCGTTCGTGACCGACATCCTCAGCCGCAAGGTGGCGCAGTACTTCTACAAGGCCAAGGACCGTCCGGGAGCGCACCGCGCGATCGAAGGCCTCGAGAACCTGGACAAGGCCATAGACATCGACCAGTCCCCGATCGGCCGCACGCCGCGCTCCAACCCCGCCACGTACACCGGCATGTTCACATACATGCGCGACCTATTCGCTCAGCTGCCAGAGGCGAAGATGCGCGGATACAAACCGGGGCGCTTCAGCTTCAACGTTCGTGGCGGCCGCTGCGAGGCGTGTCAGGGCGACGGCATCATCCAGATCGAGATGCATTTCCTCCCCGACGTCTACGTGCCATGCGAGGTATGCCACGGAACTCGCTACTCGCGAGAGGTGCAGGAGGTGAAGTTCCGCGGGCACTCGATCTCCGACGTCCTCGAGCTCACAGTCGATGAGGCGCTCGAAGTTTTCGAGAACGTGCCGCGGATCAAGACCAAGTTGAAGACCCTGCAGGATGTCGGTCTCGGTTACATCCGTCTCGGCCAGCCGGCGACTCAGCTTTCTGGCGGCGAGGCACAGCGGGTCAAGCTGTCTGCGGAGCTTTCGCGGAGGGACACTGGACGGACCCTGTACCTGCTCGACGAGCCGACGACGGGCCTTCACTACGCCGATGTCGAGCGACTCCTGATCGTGCTGCACCGCCTGGTCGACCACGGCAACACGGTGGTTGTGATCGAGCACAACCTCGATGTCCTCAAGACGGCCGACTGGCTGATTGACCTCGGTCCCGAGGGTGGCGAGAAGGGCGGATACGTGATCGCCGCGGGGACGCCCGAGCAGCTGGCGCGCATGCCTGAGTCCGCCACTGGCGAGTACCTCGGGAGAATCCTGGACAGGGGGAAGAGTGCCAACCGGCCGGCCCGCGTCGCGACGCGGTCTCGCGCCAAGGTAGCGGTCGGCTGAACCTCCAACCTCGCCCGGGATATGGCGCCCTGATGCGCGTACCTGGATTCGCGCGCCTCTATGCGGGCCTCCTGCTGGGCCGCGTGAGCGGGACTGTGGTCACTGTCGCGCTCGTCCTGTTCGTGCTCACCCGGTATCACTCGCCGCAGCTCGCGGGCGCGACCGCATTCTTCGCGATCTTTCCGGGACTGCTCGTCTCACCGCTCGCGGGGGCGCTGCTCGACCGCAAGGGCCGCTCAAGACTCGTGGTGCTCGACTACCTGATCGCGGCCGTTTCCGTCGGCCTCATCGCCGGCCTCTCAGCGCTGCATTCGCTGTCGCCGGTGCTGCTCCTGATCATCGTCGGCTTTTCATCATTGACCAATCCCTTGAGTACGGCCGGTGCTCGCACGCTGTTTCCACTTCTGGTCCCGAAGGAGCTCTGGGAGCGGGCCAACGGGCTTGACAGCAGCGGCCACGTGTTGGCGACGCTCGTGGGTGCGCCGCTGGCGGGGACGATGGTCGGCCTGATCGGTGGGGAGTGGGCGCTCGCAGCCGCGGGCGTGCTGTTCCTCGGCGCCGCTCTCGTGATGCTTGGCTTGCCCGATCCGGCGGAGGCGACCCAGTCCCACGGAAACGTCCTGCGAAATGCTTGGCTCGGTCTGAAGTACGTGGCCCGCAACCCGACGTTGCGCGGCGTTGCATTCACTCTGAGCTTTCTCAATTTTAGTTGGGGGGTCCTGGACATCGCTGTCCCAGTGCTCGTTCTCGGTCGTCTCCATCAGGGCCCGGCGACAGTCGGTTACCTGTGGGGCGTGCTCGGTGCTGCCGGTCTCATATCGGCACTCCTGGCAGGGAGGGTGCCGACGCTAGGACGGGAACGCCAGATCATGCTCGGCGGGATCCTCGTGACCGTCGTGGCCATGGCCACGCTGCCATTCGCCACGAGCGTGGTCGCCGTCGGGATCGCGCTTCTCGTCATGGGCCTCGCAAACGGGCCTTTCGACATCAGCTTCTTCACTCTGCGGCAGCGGCGAACTTCTCCGGCCTGGTTCGGCCGCGCCTTCGCGGTGTCGATGTCGGTCAACTTCGTCGGCACCCCGATTGGCTCGGCGCTTGCCGGCACGCTGATCGAGCGCTCGGTCGACGTAGCGTTATGGACCGCTGTTGCGGTGACGCTGGTGGCTGCGATATTTCCGATGCTGACCATCCCTGCAACTGATGACGCCGCGACTCTCGCGAAAACGGCGACCTAGCTTCCGATCAGCCCGCTCACGATCAGGGCGACGATCCCGCCGATGGCATTGAGCACGAGGCCGACGATGCCTCCGACGATCCTGCCGCGCTGAATCGCTCGAACTCCGTTGAGCCCTCCGATGATCGGCATGATCGGGAAGTAGAAGGTGCTGACGAGGGGAACGACGATCGAGACCAGGCCGAGACCGATGGACCAGGCGGCGGCGCCGCCGAACTGTGACATCAAGCCGGCGCCGGCGGCCGCTCCGACCGCGGCCGCAGGTATGTAGGACGGCGGGATCTGCGGGCCCGAGTAACCAGACGACGGGGTGCCTCCCGGGGGCGGCGGCAGCGGGCTGTATCCAGGAGGCGGCTGAAATGGCGGCGGTGGCGGCGCTGACCCAGGTGGGGGTGGGGGTGGCAGGTCGGACATGATCCGAATCCTAAGGTGTCGGGCTGGGAATTCCACCCCCCGCCGCCGCGAGGAAGAAGCTCAGGACGAAGACCCCTATTGTCAATACGGCGAACAGCAGACCCAACGACGCGCCGACGAGACCCGTGATCCAGCCGGCCTGGGCGAGGCCGGCTCCACCCAGGGCTCCTCCGCCGGCGCGGATCCGGCCCAGTGACACGCGCCCGAGGATCACGGCCGTCACGCCGAGGGCGATGGCCGGGAGTCCGTAGCAGCAGATCGCCGGGATGGCGGCGATGCCGAGCACCAGCGAGGTGATTGCCATCCCGTCGTTGGGAGGTTGGTAATAGCCGTAGCCGGGTGACATGTAATAGCCGGTCGGGGGTGGGGTTGGCGGAGGTGGAGGTGGCGGTGGCGGGATCGGGTCGGAGATCGCCTAGCCCCCGGACGTTGCGACGCCGTGAAGGATCGCCGCCAGGATCGCGATGACCACGCCGAAGAAGAAGATCACGATCAAGGCGGTGGCTGCGATGTGGACGTACGAGACGATCAGGCCGATGAGGGCGAGCGTCGCTCCCTCCTCACCGGTCCTTCGGATCTCGGCCCGGGCCATGTGGCCGGTCACGATCGAGGTGAGAATCAGGGCCAGTCCGCCGATTCCCGTGACGTGGCCGAACGGCGCCACCAAGGCCGTCACCAGGCTCACCACAGCCAGCGTGTTCATGCGGCGCCCGGCGACAAGAGTTGAGGTCGACGCTGGGGTGCCGCCCATCGGGACGACGGTGGATGGGTGGCTTTGCTGGCCGACGACCTGGGTGGACGGCGGCTGGCCGGGCATCTCGGCCGGGGGTGTTCCCATGCCGCTCAGTCTAGGCACCCTCAGCCCATCCGCGAAGTAACACTCTGGCCAACGCCCCTCACCCCTGAAGGTGAGAGGGTGCTGGGGCTCGGTACCTACAATCGATCGAGTGGCGGTTTCCCAAGAAGAATCGATAAAGCGCCGGCTGAGCGCGGTTCCTGACACGCCTGGGGTGTACCTGTTTCGAGACTCGCGGACCCAGGTCATTTACGTCGGCAAGGCGCTGCGCCTGCGCGACCGGCTGCGCCAGTATTTCACCACGGGGTACGGCGAGACGGCCCGCGTCTCCGAGCTGGTCAGGAAGATCTTCGACTTCGAGTTTGTGACGACCGCGAACGAGGTCGAGGCGCTGGTCCTCGAGTGCAATCTCATCAAGAACTACAGGCCGCGCTTCAACATCCGCCTCAAGGACGACAAGAACTATCTATACCTGAAGCTCCCGGTCAAGGAGGAGTTCCCGCGCGTCCACTACTCGCGGCGAGTGCAGAACGACGGATCCCTCTACTTCGGCCCGTACACGTCTGCGCAATCCCTGCGCGGAACCGTCAAGTCGATCAGGCAGCTGCTGCCTTTCAGGACGTGCTCCGACGACATCTTCAAGCAGGGCAAGGTCTGTCTTGACTTCCACATCAAGCGGTGCCCGGGGCCGTGCGAGAGGCGCATCAGCGTTGATGACTACAGGGCGCGCATCCACGAGGTCGCGCTGTTCATGGAGGGGCGTTCGGACGTCCTCGTCCGCGAGCTCCACGAGCGCATGGAGGGCGCGGCCGACAAGCTCGACTTCGAAAATGCGGCGCGCTATCGCGATCAGCTGCAGTCGATCGAGAAGATCGCCGATCGGCAGAACGTGGTGACGCGGAGCCGCGACGATCACGACCTGGTCGCGTATGCGCGCCGGGGCATGGAGGTCTATGTCGAGGTCGCATATGTGCGGCAGGGAAAGATGGTCGGCCACGATGGTCACCCTCTCGACGGTGCCGGGGAGGCAACGGAGGCGGAGCTGCTGCGGGGCTTCGTCCTTCAGTACTACGCAAGCGCCACGCACGTGCCCCGGACCGTGATCCTGCCCGGACCTCTGGAGGAGACGGAGCTGATGACGGGGTGGTTGAGCCAGAGGCGCGGGGGTCCGGTGACGATCGAGGTGCCGCAGCGCGGCCGGAAGCGGGCGCTGGTGACGCAGCTCGGGGAGACTGCGGCGCAGGAGCTGGAGCAGCTGCGGATCCAGGCCGATTACGACAAGAGCCGGACCGAGCCGATGCTTGCGGCGCTGGCCGAGGCGCTCGATCTCGAGACGCCGCCGAAGCGGATCGAGTGCTACGACATCTCCAACATCCAGGGCGACAGCGCGGTCGGGGCGATGGTCGTGTTCGAGGACGGCCGCCCGCGCAACGACCACTACCGCCATTTCAGGATCAAGTACACGCCCGGCCCAAACGACTTCGCGATGCTGCAGGAGGTGCTGAGGCGCCGCCTGGAGCGATTGGAGTCGGCGCAGCGCCGCGAGGAGGCGGACATCGTCGGCGACCGGTCGTTCACGAGCCGGCCCGACCTGATCCTCATCGATGGGGGCAAAGGACAGCTGAGCGCCGCGCTCGAGGTGCTTGAGGCTTCGGGCTATGCGGACATTCCGACGTTCGCGCTGGCCAAGGAGCGCGAGGAGATCTTTGCGCCTGGGCGGGCCGAGCCGATCGTCCAGGAGAAGAGCTCGCCCGGGATGTTTCTGGTGCAGCGGATTCGCGATGAGGCGCATCGCTTTGCGATCACGCACCACCGCAAGGTGCGGTCCAAGAAGGCGCTCACGTCGCCTTTGGATTCGGTCGAGGGGATCGGGCCCACGCGCAAACGCGCCCTCCTGCGACACTTCGGTTCCGTGCAAGCGATCCGCGAGGCCCCGGTCGAGGATATCGTCGCGCTGGGCGTGCCCGAGCGGCTGGCGAGACGACTCAAGGAAACTTTGTGACTCTCGTGATAGTCGGGGCGACGAGCGAGCCCGACCTCGAGGAAGGGGTTGGCGTCTTCGTCGACAACGGGTTTCAGCTGGCGCGGTGGCTGTCGCCTTTCGACGATTCCGATGGCGTGCTTCCGCTGCGCGGCGATGGCGCTGTGGTGTTGAAGGACGCCGACGCTCGAGGCATCAGCTACGTGCTCGTGCACGTTGGTGCCAACGATGGCAAGCCCGGCGGCAGTCACGAGCGGGCGCACCACCGCGTAGACGTGGCGCAGCTGCGCGAGCTGGCGCAGTCGCTGAAGTCTCGCGAGAGGATGTTGATCACCTGTCTCGCATTTGGTTTCAAGAAGGGGATTCCCGACGGGGCTTCATGGGTGGTCGATGTCAGGCTCCTTGAAAACCCGTACTGGGTGGAGGAGCTGCGTCCGCTCGATGGGCGGGATGTGCGAGTGCGCGACTACGTCATCAGCCAGCCGGTGGCGCAGGAGCTGCTCGACAACCTCGAGCGCACGCTTCGCGCGGCGCTGCCGCACTACCGTGAGCGCGGCCGCTCGCAGCTTGTCGTGGCGTTCGGATGCACGGGCGGCAGGCATCGCTCGGTGGCGATGGCGCGCGAGATGGCGAGCCGGCTCGAGGGCGTCGAGAATGCTGACGTCGAGTTCGCGGCACGCGACCTCGATTGACGCGCGCTCTGGTCCTTGGCGGCGGTGGTTTTGTCGGGGTCGCTGCTTGCAAGGAGCTCATGCGGCGCGGCGTCGAGACCATCGCCGCCGGCCGCAAGGAGCTCCCTTACGGGGTTTTCACCAGTTACGTCGCGTTCGACCGCACCGACGAGGAGCAGCTGAAGCGCGCGCTGGCCGAGGTCAAGCCCGACGTCCTGCTCGACCTTGCGTGCTTTCAGCCGGTCGACGTTGATGCGGTGATCCGCCACTTCAAGGGCGACCGCTACGTGTTCGTCTCGACCGGGGTGTATCCCTGGCTCAACGGCCGGCCGGCGCGCGAGGAGGACTTCGTGCCCCTCGATGGCGAACCGCCGGCAGCCCTCGACTACATGGAGGGCAAGCGGTGGTGCGAGACACTGATCGCGCGGTCGCGCGACTTTCCGTGGACCGTGGTCCGGCCTCCCGCGATCTTCGGGCCTGCCGACCACACGCTTCGGATCGCCGCCTACATTCAGCGCGTGATGGACGGCGGCCCGTTGTTGGTGCCGCAGGAGTCCTACGAGCGCCAGGCGGGTCTTGCGTGGGTCAAGGACATCGGGTACGCATGCGCCCTGGCGTGCGACATGAAGAAGGAGACAGACCACAGGGCGTACAACGCGGCATTCGAGGGGGTGAGCCTGCGCGACCTCATCGAAGCCATCGCCAAGGTGATGGGCGTGCCGGCCCGGATGCATCCGATGCCGTTTGCCGAGCTCCCACCTGATGCGAGCCCGTATGGCCCTGACCCTCGGCGTTCGGCCGGGTACGTGCTCGATCGCGCCCGCGCCGAGCTGGGCTTTGAGCCCTCGTCCCTGGAGGACGCTCTGGCCGAGACGCTGGCCTGGTACCGGGTGGCGCACCCATCCCATCCCGGGTACGCGCACCGGGCGAAGGAGCTCGAGCTGGGCGGCGTCTGACGCCGACCTATCCTGACCCTCATGCGTCGACTCGGTCCTTATGCGGTCGCCCTGATCGGTGTGGTCGCGATCACCTTCGCCATCGCACTGCTTGCGTCGAGCGTGAGCGTCCCGGGGCTTTCGGCCGTGTACCTCGTGCTCGTCCTCTGGATTGCCGCGCGGTGGGGCCGCGGGCCGGCTGTGACCGGCAGCATCGCCGCCTTCCTGCTCTACGACTACTTCCTCGTGCCGCCCGTCGGGACCTTCGCCGTCCGGGGGCCGAGCGAGGTCTTCGAGCTGGTGGTCCTGCTCGTGATCGCGCTCGTCACCAGCCAGCTCGCTGCCTCGATTCGTCGGGCTCGGGCCATATCCGAGACGCTGGCTGCAGACTCGCGCGTCCTCTATGAGCTTGCCACCGCGGCCCTGCGCACGCCACAGGTGGCGGCTGCGCTGTCATTGGTGGGCCAGCGCGCGCTGTCGCTCGAGTCAGTCAGCCGGTTCGTCCTGGTGGGGATGGACTTCAGCAAGGAAGCGACAGTCCTGGCAGGGGGCGAGCTGACCCCAGACGAAATCCACGAAGCAGCTCGGGCATACGAGGCGAGGCGCTCAATCGGCCTCACGATCAGCGGTGGTGCAATCAAGCTGATGAAGACCTACCCGGTGGCGGCGACTCCCGCCTACCTGACCCTGGCGAGCGGAGTGGCCGTAATGCGTTTCAAATCGGATCATCCGGAGCCGCGCGAGCTCCGCATGCTCGCTGCGCTGATCGGACTCGCCGACCTCATGATGGACCGGAGGCGGGCGTCCCTCGAGTCGGAAAGGGCGCGCGGGCTCGAGGCATCCAACAAGCTCAAGGCTGCCATCCTCTCGTCCCTGTCACACGAGCTCAAGAGCCCGATCGCCTCGCTGCGCGCTGGGCTCACCGCGTTGCTGGCGCCACAGGCTGGGCTGCAGCCCGAGCAGCAGGAGCTGTTGGTGGATCTTGACCGCCAGGCGACGCGCCTCGACCGACTCGTCGGCGACATGCTGGCGCTCTCACGCCTCGAGGCCGGCCTCGAGCTGGACAAGGAGCCCCACGGTTTTCCCGAGCTCGTGGGAACCGCCCTCTACCAGCTGCGGTCGGACCTGAAGGGCCATGAGGTGGTGGTCGACCTGGCCGATGACCTGCCGCCGGTGGAAGTGGATGAGCTTCAGGTGGCAAGGGTGCTGGGCAACCTCATCGAGAATGCGCTCGAATGGGCGCCTGCGGCCGGGGGCCTCGCGATCGGGGCGTTGGCGCGTGATTCGGTGCTGGAGGCGTGGGTCGAGAACGACGGGCCGGAGATCTCACCTGTTGACCTCGATCGGGTCTTCGACACGTTCTGGACTCGGCGGGCCCGCGGGAGCGGGCTCGGTCTCGCCATCTGCAAGCGGGTTGTGGAGGCGCATGGAGGGACGATCCGAGCCGAGAATCGGCGGCGCGGGCCGCGCTTCACGTTCACCCTTCCGCTGGCCCGAGTGACCGCCAAGCCTTGAGCGGTCGAGTGCTGGTCGTCGACGACGAGGTTGCCCAGATCCGAAAGAAGCTGGGCGACGACCCGGGCAAGCCGCGCTAGATCGTCAATGAGCCGGGAGTGGGGTACCGGTTAGCAAAGTGAGGCTAGATCTCGCTATGGCTCCGGTTCAAGAGGTACGCGGCCAGCAGTGTCGTCACGACGATGCCTGGTGACCAGCCGATGCCGGTGCCGAACGGGTCGTAGGCCGACAGGTCGACTCCCACCGCCAGACCGCTGACGGCTGCGAAGACCATCACTATCAGCGCGCCTCGTACATTTCCATGGCGCGCGAAGAAAAGCTCCATCTCGAGTCGCCAGCCGCGGCGGTGCGAGCGGTGGCGGACCGTACGTGTCGCGGCCGCGTGCGCCGGCACGCGCCGGCCGTGCTTGAAGCGGGCTGCAGTGGGCAGCGGTTCTGGCGGCAAATGCTCGATCTCGCGGTCGCGAGGCGGTGGCTCTTCGAGCGGCTCCCACAGAGGCTGCTTCCGATGGTTCCTGTAGAGCACGAAGCTGATGACGCCCAGCACCAACCAGCCGAGATATATAAACGTCGAGTTGGTGATGTTCTGGAACATGAGCTGGGTGAAAACGGTGCCGATGGCGATCGCGCCAACAACCGAGAGGATGGGAATGCTGTCCCGGCCGAACTTGATATTGCCCGGCATCCGATAGGGCCTGTAGAGGTCTGGCTCGACGAATCGAAGGCGCATCACCGACAGATGGGCCGAGCAGAACGCAAAGGTCGCGGCGAGCGAATAGACGGCGCTCATCAGGTCGATCTCCTTGCCGCCGAGGACAATTCCGGGCAGCACCAGGAGCGCGGCCGCGATGCCGAAGATGATGATCGACATGTACGGCGTCTTGTATTTGGAGTGAAGAGTCCCGAAGATCCGCGGCAGGCTGTCGGCCCCTGCCAATGAATAGCCCAGCCGTGAGATGCCAATCAAGCCCGCGTTGGTGGCGATCACCAGGATCGTAAAGGCTAGAAATCCGACCCACAGGCCGGACCAGAAGGCTAGCGTTTGCAGGCTCTTCAGCGCGAAACCCACAGTGACGATTCCGGACACGGGGTTCGCCTTCCAATCGGTTCCGAGCAACGTCGTAAACATGCCGGTGTGATGGTCAAACGTGACTGGAAAGACGCTGAGCCCGATTGTGGGCAGAAAGGCCGAGACGAACAGAACCGCTGCGATGACCCAGAACGTGGCGCGTGGCACCGACCGGCCAGGGTTCTTGGCCTCCTCCGATAGGTTGGAGATGGTTTCGATGCCGGTGTAGCTGACCATCGCAATCGACACGGATGCCAGGAAGTTGCCCCATGTCGGCGCGACACCGAGGTGGATGTTCTCGAGGACAGTTCGAAAGTTCAGCAGCAGGAACAAGCCGAGGATGACCAGCACGAACTGAGTCACCAGGTCGGTGAATGCAAGCACCAGGTTGAGGACGCTCGATTCCTGGATTCCGAAAACGTTGAGGACGATCAAGGCAGCGATCAGGACCATCGTGGCGAGCACGTGTGCCTGGTCGTTCTCCTTCAGCACTCGCAAAAGGGGCAGGTACTTGTCGAAAACGCCGAGGTAGCTGATCGCGAAGTAGGCGGAGATCGACACCGTCGCCGTGTAGTTCAGCAGCTGCACCCATCCGACCAGGAATCCGATGGGTCCGTTGAACGCACGGCGCGCGAAGCTCGAGCTGCCCCCGGCGTGGGGTAGTGCGGCGGTTCCCTCCGCGTAGTTCAGCGCTGTGGTAACAAAGATCGCGCCCGCTAGGATCAGTGCGAGCGGGGTCAGCCCCAGGGCGAATGCCGCAGTGACGCCGAGCGCGTAGTAGATGCTTGACCCGACGTTGCCATAGCAGGCGGCGAAAAGGGAGGGAGCGCCCAGGGTGCGCGGCAGCTTTGCGGCGCGCCGGACGACGACCCTTAGATCGCCTGGCCGGCGTCCTCGCCGGGCGACTGAGTCGTGACTCATCGATGAGAAGTTAATTCATCGGCTCATATCCATACGACGTCCATATGGCTGGCGCGGGCACTCCCGGACGCTTCACGATCGGATGATCAGATCCTTGAGGTCCCTGGGATATGACGTCATCACCCGGTTTCCGCCCTCGGTGATGACGATAGTGTCGGAGTGGCGAAAGCCGCCCAGCTCCTTCAGGTACACGCCGGGTTCCACGGTGAAGACCATCCCGGCCTCGAGCACCGCATCGTCGCCGCGGTCGAGGAACGGCGCCTCGTGGCCTTCCAGCCCGATCGAGTGGCCGACATGGTGGCGCAGGGCGCTCTCGACGCCGAGCTCCTCCGCCAGCTTCACCGTGGCCAGCTCGACCTCGCCCGCGGTGACGCCTGGCGCCATGACCTCGATGGCACACGACTGCAGGGCGAGCATCGCCGCGAAGGCGCGCTCCTGCTCGGGCGTCGGTTCGCCCACAATCATCGTTCGCTCGAGCTCGCTGTTGTAGCCGTCGATGTCTGCCCCCGCACCGCTGACCAGCACGTCACCCTGTTGGACGCCGTGGCCCTTGACGAAGCCATGGGGCATCGCCGTCGAGCGGCCGCCCACGAACATGGCCGTAAGGCCGCCGGCGTTATGGCCGCGCGGGCGCCATCCCGGCATCTCGTGGACCATCTCGTAGAGGGTCTCGGCTGCCGGGGGCATGTAGCACTCCATCTCTGTCTTGCCAACCTGGATCGCGGCCTGCATTCGTCGGTGTGCGCGAACCGCCCAGTCGGAGCTGAGCTGGATGCAGGAGATCTCGGCCGCCGACTTCACCCTGCGCAGCGACTCGATGAGCATCTCGGCGTCGACGGGGCGCTCGCCGATCAGGTCGCTGAGGCGCGGTCCTCGGTAGCCCCAGTACGGGACGAAGCCGTCGTGGTCGGCGCCCGTGCGCTTTGGCTTGGCGCCAATTTCGGTGAGCTCGGCGACGACGCGTTCCATAGGGTGCTCAGCACCTGGATACTCGAAGTAGACGTCGACCTTGCCGACCGCCGGCGTGGACTCCGCGTGCTCCTTTTCGACCGCGGGCACCACGAGGGAGGCGTTGCCCTTGGCTCCCAGGATGAGGACGATGGGGCGCTCGGTCGGGATGTGGTGGAAGCCGGTGAGGTAGGCGATGCGGGCGGGGTAGAAGACGCACAGCGCGTCGAGGCCGGCGGCTTGCATGCCGGCGGAGACGGCGTCGCGGCGGTCTGCGTACTCCTGGGTGGCGATTGAAACCAGAGTCTGTGCAGTGTTGGGCGTCCCCTCCCCGGGGGCACCCGCTCCGCGTGTGCGCCCGGACCTCCCCAGCGAGCTGGGAGGTCCGCCTTTCTTACTACCTTTTTGCAGGTTAGTAGGCTGCAAGTTTCCGAATCGCCTTTGCGATTTTGGTTGGGTTGGGCATGAAGAAGTCTTCTTGCGGGGTGTTGAAGGACATGGCCGGGATGTCCGGGGCGGCGACACGCACCACCGGTCCGTCCAGGTCGTCGAAGGCGTGCTCGGAGATGATCGCCGACACCTCGGCTCCAAACCCTCCGGTCAGGTTGTCTTCGTACACGACGATCGCCTTGCCCGTCTTGCGCACCGACTCGAGGATGGCGTCGCGGTCGAGGGGCGCCAGCGTCCTGAGGTCGACCACCTCAACGCTGATCCCCTCGCCCGCCACCTCCTCGGCCGCCTCCAGGCAGTAGTGGGTCATCAACCCCCACGCAAAGCAGCTGATGTTGGTGCCCGCGCGCCTCACGACGGCCGGGCCGATGGGCACGAGGTGGTCGCCCTCGGGGATCTCCTCCGCGACCAGCCTGTACACCTTCTTGTGCTCGAGGAAGAGCACGGGGTCGGGGTCGCGGATCGCGGACTTGAGCAGGCCCTTCGCGTCGGCGGGCATGCTGGGGACCACGACTTTCAGGCCGGGCACGTGTGCATAGAAGCTCTCGATCGACTGCGAGTGGTACAGGCCGCCGTGAACTCCGCCGCCGAAAGGTGTGCGGATGACGATCGGGACCGAATAGTCGCCGTTGGACCTGTAGCGAGTGCGAGCCGCCTCGCTCACGATCTGGTCGAAGGCCGGGTGGATGAAGTCGGCGAACTGAATCTCGGCGATTGGGATGAGGCCGTTCAGCGCCGCGCCGATCGCGACCCCGATGATGCCCGACTCGGCCAGCGGCGTGTCGAGGACCCGCGCCTCGCCGAAGCGCGCGTACAGGCCGTCCGTGGCGCCGAACACGCCGCCCTTCTTGCCGACGTCTTCGCCCAAGACGATCACACGGTCGTCGCGTTCCATCTCCTCGGCGATGGCGGCGCGCACCGCCTCGATCATCCGCAATTCAGCCATTAGTGGAAGGGTAGACTGAACCTGACAAATAGGGGCACAACCCGGGGGTCCTTGGGAGGTACTGGGGATTTCGTTCTCGGCGGACGTAAAGGACGAGATGGCCGGCCATCTGCCGGCGCGACCGTGCTGTCAGCTGAGCGAGCTGCTGGGCATCTATTTCGGCTCGCGAGGGCGGCTGATCAAACGGCAGAGCGAGGGCCCGGCAGCCTATTTCTCGTTATTGCGAAACCCCATCGCGCGCAAGGTCGTGAGGCTGGGTCGGGCCGTCGGGCACATGGACGCGAAGTACCAGGCGGTCAGGACAAAGAAGCGCGTGTCGATTTTCGTCGAGCTCTCGTTGCCACCGGGCCTCGCCCCTGCGTTTACGCAGTCCGCGGCTCGCGCGGTGCCTGAAGCAGCCTGCGATCAAAAAGCGATGCTGCGGGGCCTGTTCCTCGGGTGCGGGTCGGTGAACGCTCCGAGCTCGCGTTACCACCTCGAGTTCGTGGCCCCCAACGATGCGTGGGCGAAGGCGATCGGCGACGTCGCCTCGGCCGCCGGCGCGCGAGTGGGGACCATGGAGCGGAGCGGCCAGCATGTCGTTTACGTCAAGGAGGGGGATGGGATCGTGCGCATCCTTTCTTTGATGGGCGCGAGCCGCGCGGTGATGGAGTTCGAGAACGTTCGTGTCGTTCGCGAGGTGAGCGGCAAGGTCAACCGGAGGCTCAACTTCGAGACGGCCAATATCGGCAAGACGATCGGGTCCGGGCTGCGTCAGGCGGCGGCGATCGAGCGCCTCGACGCGACCGGCAGGTTGGATGCGATGCCGCCTGCCCTGCGCGAGATGGCTCGTTGGCGCACCGCCAACCCAGACCTGAACCTGGCGGAGCTCGCGGACCGGATGAAGCTGTCCAAATCGGCGGTCAACCACCGGCTGCGGCGGCTGCAGGAGATGGCTGATAACGCGCCGTCCCCGGCGCCCGGGCCGCCGGCCGATCCGGCCCAGGCGAAGCGAGCGCGCCGCTCCGCCTAACATTACGGTCGCCGCCCGCTTCCTTCTATCAGCCGTGCTGGGCCGCCACGGCTTTGGAGCACCTCCCTTATGACCATCAAGGTCGGTATCAACGGTTTTGGACGTATTGGCCGCAACATCTTCCGCGCGGCAAACAAGCTCAACGCTGACTTCGAGATCGTCGCCGTCAACGACCTGGGCGACGCCGCCACGTTCGCCCATCTCCTCAAGTACGACACCGCGCTCGGCACGTTCGGGCCGGAGGTCTCAGTCAGTGGCGATTCGATCAGGGTTGACGGCCGCACCGTCAAGTTTTTGAGCCACAAGGATCCAGGCGAGCTGCCGTGGAAGGACCTCGGTGTGGACGTCGTCATCGAGTCGACTGGCCTTTTCACCGACGCGACGAAAGCGCGCGTTCACATCGACAAGGGCGGCGCTAAGAAGGTGATCATCTCCGCGCCCGCTACCAACCAGGACTACACGGTCGTGTTTGGCGTCAACCACAAGGGTTACGACGCCAAGAAGCACAACGTCGTGTCGAACGCCAGCTGCACCACAAACTGCTTCGTGCCGCTCGCCAAGGTGCTCAACGATTCGTTCGGGATCGAGCGCGGCATGATGACGACGATTCACGCGTACACGGCGGACCAGAAGCTGCAGGACCTGCCGCACAAGGATCTCCGGCGAGCGCGTGCCGCCGCCGACAACATCATCCCGACCTCGACCGGAGCCAACCGGGCGGTCGCGGAAGTGCTGCCCGAGCTAGCGGGTAAGTTCGCAGGCATGGCGTTTCGCGTGCCCATCCTCGATGTCTCCGTCGTCGACCTCACAGTCGAGTTGAAGACCACCGCCAGCGCGAAGGCCATCAACACGGCATTTGAGGAAGCGTCGAGGGGCGCGCTCAAGGGCATCCTCGCGGTCAACCACGAGGAGCTCGTGTCATCCGACTTGAAGAGCAACCCGCATTCCTCGATCGTCGACGCGCCGCTGACGCTGGAGCTTGGCCCGCACTGGGCCAAAGTCGTGAGCTGGTATGACAACGAGTGGGGTTTCAGCTGCAGGATGGTCGACCTGACCACCTACATGGCAGGTCAGCTCTGAAAGTATCGATTGCGGACGTCGACGTTGCGGGCAAGCGGATCCTCGTCCGCGAAGATCTCAACGTGCCGCTGGCCGATGGGGCCATCGCCGATGACGCGCGCATCAAGGCCGCGATCCCAACGCTCGAGCACCTGGCGGAACGGGGAGCGATGGTTGTCGTGATGTCCCACCTCGGACGCCCCAAGGGCGTCGACGCGTCGCTTTCGCTGCGGCCCGTGGCCGTTGCGCTGTCCAGGCAGCTCGGCCGCACGGTCCAGTTTGCCGAGGATTGCGTCGGCGAAGCGGCACGCGCGGCTGTCGGCCGCCTGAAAGAGGGCGAGGTCGTCCTCCTCGAGAATGTGCGGTTTCATCCAGAAGACGAGGCCAACGACCCCGAGTTCGCCCGTCGCCTGGCGTCGTTGGGCGAGATCTTCGTCAACGATGCGTTTGCCGCTTCCCACCGGGCGCATGCCTCGGTCGTCGGCGTCGCCAAGCACCTGCCCGCATACGCGGGTGAGCTGATGATCGCGGAGCTCACGGCTCTGCACAAGACGTTGGACGACCCTAAGCGTCCGCTCCTCGCCGTGGTCGGGGGGGCGAAGGTCTCGACCAAAGTCGGCGTCCTCGAGCACCTGCTTGAAAAGGTTGACGCGTTACTCATCGGTGGAGCGATGGCGAACACCTTCTTCAGAGCACAGGGTTTCCCGACCGGCACGGGCCTCGTCGAAGAGTCGGCGCTGAAGGACGCCGCCGCTGTTCGGAACAAGGGTGGCAAGAAGCTCGTCCTACCTGTGGACCTCGTCTGCGCGCGAAAGATGGAGGCGGGGCAAGAGGTGAAGACGATGGCCGCGAACGCCGTGGAGCCCGGGTGGATGGCGCTGGACATCGGGCCTGAATCGGCGGCCGGCTTCGGCAAGCACATCGCCTCGGCTTCAACGATTGTCTGGAACGGGCCGATGGGCGTCGCGGAGATCGCTGACTTCGCCAGAGGCACCAAAGCGGTTGGGGAGGCGGTGGCTAAGTCAGGTGCTTATACGCTGGTCGGCGGCGGCGACACAGTGGCCGCCATCGACGCGCTGGGCCTTGCCGGGTTTTCGCACATTTCGACTGGAGGCGGCGCGACCCTAGAGTATCTCGAGGGGAAAGAGCTGCCTGGTGTCGCCATCCTGAAGGAGGCCTGATGGCCGCTGCTGAGAAGGCCCTGCTGGCGGCCAACTGGAAGATGAACCCGACCGATGGCGGGGGCGCGCTCGAGCTGGTCAACAGCATCCTGCCCGTGGCCTCCTCGGTCACCGACGAGGTGGAGGTCGCGCTGTTTCCCCCATACCCGTGGCTGCTTGGAGTGGCTGAGATGCTCGGCGAGTCGGGGGTCCAGCTTGGCGCACAGGACTGCTTCTGGGAGATGTCCGGCGCTTACACCGGCGAGGTGTCTCCGAAAATGCTCGAGGGCTGGTGTCAGTGGGTGCTGGTCGGCCATTCGGAGCGACGCGCCTACCTTGGCGAGACCGATGAGATGGTGGCGAAGAAGGCCGCGGCGGCCCTCTCCTGCAACCTGAGCGTGATCATGTGCGTCGGCGAGCTGGATGAGCACTACGTCGCCGGAACCGGCGATGAGGTGGTCAGCGGGCAGGTCAGGGCCGGGCTTTCAAGCCTCTCCGCTGACGACTCGGCTCGCCTGGTGATTGCCTACGAGCCGATCTGGGCGATTGGCACGGGAAAGAGCGCAGACCCCGAGCACGCGTACAAGACGATGCGGTTGATACGCCGCGTGGTGGGTGACACGATCGGCGCCGGCGCGGCGCGCAAGGTGCGGGTGTTGTACGGCGGCAGCGTGAATGCGGGCAACGTGCAGTCCTATGTTGAGCTGCCTCTGTGCGACGGCTGCCTCGTGGGGGGCGCGAGCCTGAAAGCTGAAGAGTTCTCCGAGATGGTCAGGGTGACCGGGGCCGTTTATGGCCACCGCTAGAAAGCCGGGCGTGCTCGTTCTGCTCCGGCATGGGCAGAGCACCTGGAATCTCGAGAACCTCTTCACGGGCTGGCACGATGCGCCGCTGAGTGAACGGGGCGTGGGGGAGGCGAAGGAGGGCGGCCGCCTGCTGAAGGAGGCGGGACTGGCGCCCGGGGTGTTGCACACATCGCTGCTCGTGCGCGCGATACAGACGGCGGATCTCGCGCTGGCGGAGATGGAGCGAACGTGGATCCCCGTGCAGCGCTCGTGGCGGTTGAACGAGCGCCACTACGGGGCGCTGCAGGGCCTCAACAAAGAGCAGACGACGGAGCAGTACGGCGAGGAGCAGGTCAAGGTGTGGCGCCGGAGCTACGACGTTCGCCCTCCGGACCTCAAAGTCACGGATCAGGGCCACCCCTCCCACGATCCGCGCTACGCCGACCTACCTCCGGAGCTGATGCCGAGCGCCGAGTGTTTGAAGGATGTGGTCGAGCGGATGCTGCCCTACTGGTTCGACAGCATCGTGCCGGACCTCCTCCATCACCAGTGCGTGCTGGTGTCGGCGCACGGCAACAGCCTGCGCGCGCTGGTGAAGCATCTCGAGGGGCTGACCGACCAGGAGGTGGTCGAGCTGGACATTCCGACGGGCGTGCCTCGCGTCTACGAGCTGGACTCGAAGTACCGGCCCACGTCGTCGCATTACCTTGGCGATCCGGACGAGATCGCGCGCAGGGCGGCCGCGGTCAAATCTCAGGCTTCGCGCTCCGTGTAGTCTGGTCGTCGGCACAAGACACGAAACAGATCAATTAAGGGGGGTCCAAATGGCATTCCAGGTTCCACCGCTTGCGTACCCGTTCGACGCGCTCGAGCCGCATATCGATGCGAAGACGATGGAGATTCATCACGACAAGCACCACGCCACCTACGTGACCAACGCCAACGCCGCGCTGGAGAAGCACCCTGAGCTGGCATCGAAGCCGGTCGAGGAGCTGCTGTGGGGGATCAACGAGGTGCCGGAGGACATCCGCACCGCGATCCGCAACAACGCCGGCGGCCACTCGAACCATTCGATCTTCTGGAGCATCATGGGCCCGGGCGGTGGCGGCAACCCTCCCGGCCGGCTCGGCGACACGATCAAGAGCACGTTCGGGGGCTACGACTCGTTCAAGGAGCAGATCACGAAAGCCGGCCTCGGGCAGTTCGGCAGCGGCTGGGCGTGGCTGCTGGCTGACAAGAACGGAAAGATGTCGATCAAGAGCTATCCCAACCAGGACAGCCCTTACATGGAAGGGCTCACGCCGATCCTCGGGGTCGACGTTTGGGAGCACGCGTACTACCTGAAGTACCAGAACAAGCGGGCCGACTACCTCGCGGCATGGTTCAACACGTTGAACTGGGCGGCGATCGAGGCGCGGTTCAGCTCGATCTGGGTCGCGTAGGCGAAACCGGATGCAAAGCGTCGCCAACCTTCTGGTCATCATCGAGGCGGCCATCGCCCTGTTGCTGGTCATGAGCGTGCTCGTGCAGACGCCCAAGGCCTCGGGCCTGGGTGGCACCATCGGAGGCGGCGATGGAGGGCTCGGCGGCGGGTATCGGACGCGCCGCGGCCTGGAGCGTCAGATCTACTGGACATCTTGGGTGCTCGTCGCCGCCTTCCTTGTGTGCTCGATCGCCAATATCTGGGTCGCCAACTGGATCGCAGCTCATCCGGGTTAGCCGTCTAGCCGGCGCCGCCGCGCTCGCCGCGGTGGTGCTCATGGGTTGCCAGCCCGTCGCGACCGCGCCGAAGCCCGCGCGCGGAGGCACGGCCGTGGAGGCGCTCGTCGGTGCGCCGGGCGCTCTGAACCCGCTGTTCGAGGTGGACGCCACCACGCGTGACATCGACAGCGTGATCTATCAGGGCCTGACGACCATCGACCCGCAGCAGAATGTGATTGGGCTCCTGGCAAGCACGTGGACCATCTCGCCTAACCACCTGTCGTACACCTTCACCATCCGGAGCGGGATCAAGTGGGCGGACGGCCAGCCGTTCACGGCTGACGACGTGCTTTTTACGTTTCACGTTCTTCAGGACCAGGAGTACCAGCAGCCTGGGGCGGATTCATGGCGGCAGGTCGGCGTGAGCGCGGCGGGGCCAGGCCGCGTGATCTTCACGCTGAAGGCGCCCAGCGCTTCATTTCCGCTGGCGCTGCGCATAGGCATCATTGCCAAGCACCTGTTTGCGGGCATGTCGCCGCCGCAGATCGCTGCCAGCGCATACAGCGGCGTGCAGGCCATGGGCACCGGGGCCTTCAAGGTGACCGCGATCAGCCCTCTCGCCGTGACGCTGAGCCGCAACGTTTATGCGGACCCGCAGCCGTACCTGGACCACCTGATCTTTCGGACGTACTCAACGAATCCGGCCACCGATTCGCAGGCGGCGATCAACGGCGTCGTGCATGGGGCGGCGGACCTGGTCGGTGGGCTCGAGCCACAGGAGGTCGGCACGCTGCAGCGCCGAGGTGATATCGCCGTGCAGGATGTCAGGACTTTCACAGATGCATTCGTGTCAATGAATGCGGAGGGTCCCGGCAAGCCATTTTTCGTCGACGTCAAGGTGCGCCTGGCGCTGACGCAGGCGATCGACCGCCAGCGGATTATCAACGAGGTGATTTTGGGGAAGGGCGATCCCGATCCCGGCCCGATCCCTGTCGCCGACTGGGCCTACTCGGCCGCCGCGGCGGCGAAGTATCCGTATGACAGGCTCAGCGCGGTGAAGGCGCTCGAAGCGGCGGGGTGGGTGCTGGCGCCGGGGGCCAAGGTGCGGACCAAGGGCGGAGTGGCTTTCAAGGTTTCGCTGGTCACCGCGGGCTCGTTTCCGAATCGGCAGGTGGCGGATGCCGTGTCTCGGCAGCTGATGGCAGTGGGGGTGGAGGCGGATGTCACGCCGGTGACGTCAACGGCGTTGGTGCAGTCTTTCTTGATCGGGCGGAAGTATCAGATGGCGCTGGTTGCGTTCGACGTGGGGCCCGACCCCGACCAGTACTCGCTGTGGCACTCGGGCGCGGACCCCAACGCCTTGAACTTTGCATACCCACATGGTTGGGGTGTTATCGACCAGGATCTCGAGGTGGGGCGTGGGGCGGTGAATCAGTCCGCGCGCCTCAACGCGTACATCGACTTTCAGATGTTGATCGCCGACGCGGCGCCCGCGATCTTCTTGTATGCGCCGCATTACGACTACGCCGTGTCGCAGCGGGTGCACGGTGTGCGGCTCAACAACGTGATCGAACCGGTGGACAGGCTGCAGTACGTCACGGAGTGGTATGTGAATACGGGGGGCTGATCCGGCTAACGCGGCGAAGCGCAGCCAACGACAGACGTCAGGTCCCGAAGGCTGTGCGGTAGTCGGGAAAGTAACGCTCTATATCAACCAGATCGAATCGGCGAAGGATGCTGCTTGGTGGCTCGCGCTCGAGCAGAAACGCGAAGCTGCGGGCAACCAGGTCCTCGACCGTCCCTTGGGGCGCAAGGCGCTCCTTATCCGCCCTCGTCACCGTCACCGTGTGCTCGCTGGCCGGCCGGCCAGCCTCATCGATCCGAACCTGGCAAGTCCATCCGTTGGCGTTAGCAGCCACGGTGACGTTGACGCTTCGGTCCACGCCACAATTGTGGGCGTGGACCTTGGGCTCGAGGGGCGTCGCGCGCTGGTAACGGCGGCCAGCAAGGGGCTCGGGCGCGCCTGCGCTGAGGCGCTGGTCGGCGAGGGCGCGAAGGTTTTCATCTCGTCGCGCGACCCCGGCGGGATCGAGAGCACGGGGAAGGCGATCGGCGCCGCCGGCTGGAAGGCCGCCGACCAGTCGAAGGGCGGCGAAGAGGGACCACTGGTGGCGGCCGCGGCGACGAAGCTGGGTGGGCTGGACATTCTCGTGGTCAACGCGGGCGGCCCGCCGCCAGGCACGTTTCAGAGCACGCCGATCGAGGCGTGGGACTTGGCTTATCAGCTGACGCTGAAGAGCGCCGTGCGACTGGTCCACGCCAGCCTTGAGCACCTCAAGAAGTCAGGGCAGGGGCGGATCGTGTTCATCACCTCGGTTTCGGTGCGACAGCCGATCCCGAACATTGCGCTCTCGAACTCTTTGCGCGGGGCGATCACGGGATTGGCGAAGACGCTGTCGCGCGAGTTGGCGCGGGACGGCATCACCGTCAACTGTCTGGCGCCGGACAAGATCCTCACGGACCGCATCCGGTCGATGGCGGCGGCGGGCGGCGGGGATCCGGACGAGGCGCTCAAGCGGATGGCGGCGGACTCGCCGACCGGGCGCCTTGGCGAGCCTTCGGAGTTTGCGGCTGCCTGCGCTTTTCTCTGCTCTCGCCAGGCCGGTTACATCACGGGCCAGACGATTGGGGTGGATGGCGGCACTTTGCTCGGCGTGCATTAGGCTTCCGTCCTATGACCATCAAGTTCGCCGAGCGCATGTCGCGGTTGGGAACCGAGGGCGCGTTTGTCGTGCTGGCCAGGGCGCGGGCGCTCGAGGCTCAGGGCAGGAAGATCGTGCACCTCGAGATCGGAGAGCCCGACTTCGCCACCCCCGACAACATCGTGGAGGCGGGCATCTCGGCGATGCAGAACGGCTACACGCACTACACGCCCGCGAGCGGGATCATGGAGGCGAGGGAGGCCGTTGCCGGCTTCGTGTCGCGCACTCTCAAGACGGAAGTGGAGCCGACCGATGTTGTGCTCGTGCCCGGGTCCAAGAACGTGCTGTTGTTCACGCTGCTCGCATGCATTGAGCCGGGGGATGAGGTGATCCTTCCCGATCCTGCCTATCCCGCCTACTCGTCGCAGGTCAACTTCATCGGGGCGGTGCCGAAGCTCGTCACCTTACGAGAGGAGACGGGGTTTCGGATGGACCTCGATCAGCTCGAGAGCCTGGTCACGCCCAAGACGCGGATGTTGATCATCAACACGCCGCAGAACCCGACCGGGGGGATCCTCACCGAGGAGGATGTCAAGTTCGTGTGCGAGCTCGCGCACAAGCACGACCTGCTCGTGGTATCGGACGAGATTTACAGCCAGCTCGTGTATGGGTTCGAACACGTGTCGCCGCTGTCGCAGCCGGGGATGAGGGAGCGAACAGTGTTGATGGACGGGTTGTCCAAGTCATATGCCATGACGGGGTGGAGGTTGGGGTACGCGGTGGCGCCCAAGGCCCTGGCCGCGAAGCTCGATCAGCTGATGATCAACTCGTCGTCGTGCGCTGCCGGGTTCACGCAGATGGCTGCGATCGAGGCGCTCAGCGCCCCGGAATCGGAGTCGGCGGTGCACCGGATGGTGAAGGTGTTCGAGCACCGGCGCAACCTCGTGGTGGATTCGTTGAACGCGATACCCGGGGTGCGGTGCGCGCGGCCACAGGGTTCGTTCTATGCGTTTCCGAATATCACGGAAACGGGGTTTGATGAGAGGGAGCTCGCTGACAGGTTGCTCACCGAGGCTGGTGTGGCCGTGCTGCCTGGGACTGCGTTTGGGGCCGCAGGCAAGGGGTACATCCGCCTCGCCTACACACAGTCGGAGGACGAGCTCAAGCGAGGATTGAAGCTGATAAACGATTTCATCAGCGCCAAACGAAATTAGATTCCAAGCGTGCAAACGAGCACTCGTGTGCGCGGGGACACGACGCATCGGTCGGGTCTGAATAGAGAGGCCGTGAAGTAGGTCCGGAGCGAAACGATGCCGGCAATAAGGCGCGGCGCGAGCCGGGCGCTATTTCGGGCGGTAGGTGAGGATGACCACGCCGTCCGGTCCAACATGCAGGGTGTCGACCAGCTTCAGGGCCGTTTTGGGGAGCCCATCCTGGAAGAGGCGCTTGCCCTTGCCGAGGACGACGGGATAGACCATCAGGCGGTACTCGTCAACGAGGTTGTGCTGGGCCAGGGTCTGGATCAGGTTGGCGCTGCCCGCCACCAGGATGTCCCCGTCAACCTCCTTCTTGAGCCGTCTCACGTGGCCCTCGACGTCGTTGCGGATGACCGTGGAGTTGTTCCACGTGGCGTCGTCATCCTTGAGGGTGGTGGAGACCACGTACTTGGGCATGCCGTTCATCTTCTCGCCGAACCAGCCGGTGTCGGGCATGGTGGGCCAGGCCTTGGCAAAGCCCTGGTACGTGATGCGGCCCAGGAGCTGGGCGTCGGCCGCCTTGAGCTCGTTGCCCTTGTACTCCTCGCCCTCATCCCCCCGGTTGAATTCGAAGGACCAGGCGGGGTCCTCGATGACACCGTCCAACGTGATGAACTCAGTGACGACGAGCTTGCCCACGCCAGCAGCCTAACAACCGGCGAGGGACGAGGCGAGCGCAGCGATGCCGAGAGTGAGCCTGCCCCGCCTGGAGTCACTGCGATGCGGTAGGGCGGACTGGGAAGGGGAGTGTGGCGGCGGGCCCGGCAGCTTGCGTCCGCGTCTCGAGTCGGCGGGCCGGTGAGGGAAAAATCTTCTGTGCATACGCGAATTAACTGGGTTAACGGCGGTCTCACGTGGTCGTCGCAACGATTCCAGCCAGGACCTCACATGGTTTCAG
>JBDUAO010000030.1:0-23823 GCA_040004595.1 Candidatus Dormiibacterota bacterium
AGGCCGGCAACGCAATTTACAACGCGGCCTGGATTGCTGTACATCTCGGGCAGGGCCGGAGGGCGCAGTTGTGGGCCAATCGCATCGTCGGGTCGGCGACGCCCGGAGTTGCATGGCCTCCGTATCTCAATGCCCTTCTCCTTCTCCACACCGGCCGCGTGAGCGAGGCCATCGTTGCGAGCCGGAAGGCCCTTCAGTTTTCTCGAGAGATGGGCACCGAGAAGATGGGGTGGCGCAGCTCGGTGCTGCTCGCACACGCTTTGGCCGAGAACCTCAGGCATGCGGAGGCGCTGGCCGAGCTCCCGCCGATATCGACGCGAGTCGATCGCCAGGACGCGGTTTATGACGGGGCCGCGCGCGTGCGCACGCACCTGGCGGCCGGAGACGTGCAGCAAGCGCTCGCCGACGCGAAATCTGTGTCGCCGGCGCAGGCATATCTCGGCTCGCCCGCCGACGCCGTCGCTGAGGCAGCGTCGCTGGACCCGACCTGGTTGCGCTCCTTCCTGGAAGCGATGCCCAAGCACGCCGGAGAGGCCGACGCGAGCCCGAGTGCAGCGGCGGCCAATGGGCGGCTGGCCATCGATGAGGGACGCTTCGAAGACGCTGTTCGGCTGCTGTCGCGCTCCGAGCACTCCTTCAGAGACGAGGGTTTTCTCATCGACGCCTGGCACGTCGGCCGCGCCCTGGCTGAGGCTGAGGCCGGCGCCGGTGACAGGTCCGCGGCACAGCGCAGGCTGGAGGCAATCGTGGCTGAGGCGGACGAAGCCGGCGCCCTCCTGGCCGGGAAGCTTGCTCGCGATACGGCGACGCGACTGGGGTTCGAGGTTGCCCCACCACGCGAGACAGCTGTTGTACCCGCTGTCACCGATCGGGTGAGCACCGGCGAGCGGATGGTGTCAGTGCTGTTCGCCGACGTTCGCGGCTTCACCGAGATGAGTGGCCGCATCGCGCCGGCCGACATGCTCGAGCGCATCGGTTCGCTGCAGCGATGGGCGTCGCAGGAGGTGGGGAGGTACCACGGTTCGATCGACAAGTTCGCGGGCGACGCGATCATGGCCACCTTCAACATCTCGGGCGAGCGAGTCGACCACACCCTTGACGCGCTCCGCGCGGCGATCGCGATCATCGACAAGGCGGCGCTGGCGGGACTGCCGGTGGGTGCCGGGATCGCGGTCGGTCCGGCGGTGGTGGGGAGGCTGGCGGACTCCGCGAACGTGAGCGTTCTGGGCGAGGTCACCAACCTGGCCGCGCGGCTGCAGGCGCAATCACCGGCAGGCGAGGTCACGTTGAGCGAAGAGGCTTTGCGAAGGGTGAGCTCGTGGTTGGAGGAGCGACACCTGGAAGCGGAGCGGTTGGAGCTCGAGCTGAAAGGCTTCGAAACGCTGGTGGTCGCCTATCGAGTGCGCAGCGGCGTCGCCATCAATTAATACCCTGCGTCGTAATCGACCACGTTTCTCAGCTGGTCGCCGCGCAGGTATCGGTCGAAGTTGTCGATGAAGATCTCGGTTGCGCGCTCGATCTGCTTTCTGGTGGCTCCCGAGGAGTGCGGCGTGATGATCACGTTGGGCAGCGACCACAGCTCGGACTCCGATGGCAGCGGCTCAGGGTTGGTCACGTCGAGGTAGGCGCCACCGAGGTGACCTGACTTGAGCGCGGCGATCAACGCCGGCTGGTCGATGAGCGAACCTCGTGCGATGTTGGCGACCCACGCTCCTTTTGGCAGCGCGGCGAGCTGTGACTCGCCCACCAGCGCGTTGGTCGCGCCCGTCAGCGGAACCGAAAGAATCAGCAGGTCGGTGTCCGGCAGGTGCGCCTCCCAACCCTCCGCGGTTATGACTCCAGCCTCGCCGGCTGGGTGGCGCCGAACGCCGGTGACCGTAACCCCAAAAGAGCGCAGCCGGTCGGCGATCGCGCGCCCGATACCGCCATAGCCATAGATCAGCGCGCGCTTGCCATACATCTCGTCGTCGGTCGGAGGCCCCTCGAGCCACTCGTGCCGGTCCTGCGCGTGAAGCAGCTCGGGGAGCCCTTTCAAGCCCGCGAGCAGCGCCATCACCACGTGTTCGGAGATGGGGATGGCACCGACTCCGGATCCGTTGGTCAGCACAACGTTGCGCTCGCGCAGGAGGTCGAGCGGCACCCCATCCATGCCGGCGCCCGCGGTCGTCATCCATTTGAGATCGGTGCCGGCGCGAATGACCCGGCCCATGTCCTCGGCGCTCATGTGAACCCACACCACCTCGGCGCCTGGCATCGCTGCGAGACACGAGTGGATGTCGCCATACCAGGCGATCTCGGGGTTGGACGGAAGAGCGGGGACCAGGGGCTTCGCCAGCTCGGGTAGGACGACCTTCACGTGAATATAGTCGCTCCCCGGACCCTCTCCCCCGGCGGGGAGAGGGAGAGGAGTCGAGCCGCCGACCTACTTGGCCTTCTTGGCCTCGCAGTCGCACTCGCAGCAGGCTTCGCAGCCGCAGTCGCACTCGCAACAGCCGGCTTCGGCTTTCTCCGTCATCCAGATCACCTCCCCAAAACGTATTGATGGACGTCGATGGATAAACCGTAGCACCAATCCATTGATGTTTGTCAATGGATAGTGGTAGATTGACCGGCATGGCGCTGATGGAGCTTCCCGTTCGTACCCGCGGGGTGTGCTGCGACCTCGCTGTCGAGATCGACAAGACGAAGCTGGGGGAGACCGTCGAGCTGCTCAAAGCCCTTGCCGACCCCACCCGTCTGGCGATGGTCGCGATCCTGCGCCGGCAGGATGGGGCAGTATGCGTGTGCGACCTGACGGCCGCTTTCGATCTCAGCCAGCCCACGATCTCGCACCACATGGGCATCCTCAAGCGCGCGGGATTGGTGGAATCCGTCAAGGACCGGATCTGGATCCATTACCGGCTGCGGTCGGACCTGTCGCCCGGCGTAACCCGCGCCCTGCAAGTCCTGGCCTGACGCTCCGTTAAGCCTTTTATGCGGCTACGGAAAGTGGCCGTTCGTGTGTTAAGGTGTCGATTCTTCGGTTCCTGAGCGGTCCCCTCACTGCGTCCCCGCTTCGAGCTCAGGCCTGAACAGCGCCCCAGGGGTAGGGCGACTTCAAGCTAGGGGAGCGCAACGGGTTTGGGACCATTGTTTCGGGCGGTCGTCGTCTGGACCGTCGTACTGACCGGCGTCATCCTGCCGCGCGTCGAAGCCGCGCCCATGGCCCTTTCGGCCCCTATCGCCGTCACCCAGCTCAACGCCTTCGATCACCAATCGGTCGTCAGCCAGGCGCGCGACAAACGCAGCCAGGCGGCCCAGGATGCCCAGATCCAGGCCTGGACCCAGGACCTGCAGAACGGCATGGCCAAGTACGAGGCGCAGCAGAAGGTGCTGGCTGCGGCGAAGGCTGTGGCTGCTCAGTACGCGGCCCTGTCCAACCACCCGCCACCGCCGCCCTATATCGCCAAGATCATCAACGACGCCTTCAGCCCGCTCGGGCCGCGGGCGGTCCAGTGGGCGATCAACATCGCCTACTGCGAATCTCGGTATCACCCGAACTCGGTCAACACCGACAGCGGTGCCACCGGCCTCTTCCAGTTCATGGCGGGCACCTGGTCAGGCACGCCCTGGGCGAGCAAATCGCGCTTCGACCCGGTCGCCAACGCGCAGGCCGCAGCGTGGCTGTACAAGACATACGGCCCAGGCCGCTGGAGCTGCGTCGGCTAACCGACACGGCCGTTAGTGCCCTTTTGGCCGGCTCCGGGGCGCCTCGCGTCGGCCGTCTGTGCCCATCTGGCCGCCTCGTTTAAGCGTTGCTGGTCAGCTGATAGATCGGCTGCTTTTCCGTCGTGCCCTTGAGCAAGAGCGGCTCGTAGTCGATGACCTCGATGTCGGTGGCCAGCAGGTTGCGAGTGGTCTCGGACATCAGCACCTTGGCCGGCCGCACCTTCGACAGGTACGAGCTGTTGTTGACCGGGACACCGATGAGAGTGAACTCGAGGCGCCTCTCCGACCCCACGTGGCCGGCCACCACTTCACCCGTGTCGAGGCCGATCCCCACCGAGATCTCAGGCTTGCCCATCTCGGCCAGCTCTTTGTTGAGGATGTCGATCTCCTTGAGCATCGCCCGCGCCGCGGCGAGCGCGCGCTGCGCGTGATCGATCAAGGCGTTGGGCGCTCCGAAGACGACCAACATCCCATCGCCCTGGAACTTGTCGATGTTGCCGCCGTGCTCCAGGACCGCATCGATCATCCGCGCGAAGTAGTCGTTGAGGAACCGCACCAGCTCCTCGGCCTCCATCGATTGCGACAGGGCTGAGAAGCCGGCGATGTCGGAGTTCAACATCGTCACCTGCCTCCGCTCACCCGGCAGGAACGTGGTCTCGCGGTCGGAGCGTGCGAGGACGTAATCGGTGACCTGCTTGTTTACGTATAGCTCGAACAGCTGGCGCAGGAACTCCGAGCGCTGGTATTGCCTCGCGTTGTCGATCGCGATGGCGGCGAGGTCGGCGATCGCCTGCAGGAACTCCTTGTCCTTCTCGGCGAACACCGCTGCGCGGAAGGGGTTATCGACGTAGACCGCGCCAATGACGCTGCCCTTGGTCACCAGCGGCACCGCGATGATCGACCGGAGGTTCTGCAGGATGACCGATTGCTGGCCCTTGAACCTGTCGTCGAGCGAGGCGTCGGTGGATAAGACGGCTTTGCCCGTCCTCACGACGTGCTGGAGGACGGTGCGAGAGCCCAGGAACTTCTCGGGGTCGGCGTCGCCGCCGGACATCTGGACGATGGTGCCGTCGGCATCGACGATGAAGCCGCGGGAGGCCTTCATCAGCGAGATCACGCGATCCATGACCCTCTTGAGCACGACGTCGACCTCGAGAGAGGAGCTGAGGTCGCGGGCGAGCTCATAGAAGATCCGATCGCGCATGCCGAGATCCGCCTCTTGGAGCATGGCCACGGGCAGTGTAACGACCGGTTCCGGCGCTTCCTGCGAATTTAGACACGGCGTCCTCCCCAATTGCTGGGGAGGTGGCTGTGAAGCAGCCGGAGGGGATGTGCAGCCTGGCACGAACCGTATCTGAGGCACCGGTAAACTCGATTCGCAATGTCCTCCGGCGATTCCCCCACGCCCAACGCCGACTCCCTGCTGGACGGCCTCAACTCGCCCCAGCGCGAAGCCGTCATGCACGAGGACGGCCCTCTCCTGATCTTCGCCGGTGCCGGGAGCGGCAAGACCAGGGTCCTGACCGCCCGGATCGCCTACCTGATCGCCACCCACCAGGTCTGGCCCGACCGCCTGCTCGCCGTCACCTTCACCAACAAGGCCGCGAAGGAGATGCGCAGCCGCGTCCAGAATCTCGTCGGCGAAGGGGCGGGCAATATGTGGGTGGGCACCTTCCACTCGACCGCGGTCAAGATCCTGCGCCGCGACGCCCATCGCATTGGCATCGTCCCGAGCTTCGTGATCTTCGACGAGGACGACACGAGGGCGGCGCTAAGACGCGTCCTCGACGAGCTGAGGCTCGACCAGAAGCGATACCCCGTGGCCGCACTCAGCAACGCGATCTCGGCGGCGAAGAACGAGCTCAAAGGGCCCGCCGACTATCCGAACCGCAGCTACCACGACGAGATCGTGCGCCGTGTCTACGAGTCCTACGAGGAGCTGCTCAAGCGCTCGGGCGGCCTCGACTTCGATGACCTGATCATGAAGCTCGTCGAGCTCTTCAATACTGACGACGATGCCCTCGACAAGTGGCGCGATCGGTTCCGCCACGTGCTCGTGGACGAATACCAGGACACCAACCGCGCGCAGTACGTGCTGGTCAATCAGCTGGCTGCCGAACACCGCAACGTCGTCGTCGTCGGCGATGACGATCAGTCCATCTACCGATTCCGGGGCGCCGATGTACGCAACATCCTCGACTTCCGCAAGGACTATCCCGACGCGCACGTGGTGCGCCTGGAGCAGAACTATCGCTCGAGCCAGGCCATCCTGGATGCGGCGTACAGCGTCATCCGCAGCAATCCCGAGCGCGCGGAGAAGAAGCTGTGGACCGAGCGCGCCGGGGGCGAGAAGGTTTGCGCGACGCAGGCCTACAACGAGGTGGAGGAGGCGGAGTTCGTCGCCGACGAGATCGAGCGCCTGCGCAAGACGGAAAAGCGCGGCTATTCCGACTTCGCGGTCCTCTACCGCACCAACGCCCAGTCCCGCTCCTTCGAGGACGTGCTTGCGCGGCGCCGCATCCCGTACCGGCTGGTCGGCGGCGTGCGTTTCTGGGAGCGCCGCGAGGTCAAGGACGTGGTCGCCTACCTGCGCTTCTGCTTCAACCCGCGCGACGCGCTGAGCTTCTCGAGGATCGTGTCGGTGCCACCCCGGAAGATCGGCAACGTCACCGTGGATGCCCTCGGTGCCTACGCGCGCGACACCGAAGCCGATTTGCTGGCGGTGCTGGCAGACCCAACGCGGGTGCCCAACCTGCCGCGCGCGGCCATCGATCCGCTGCGCAAGTTCCGCACGCAGCTGGAGTCCCTACGCTCGGTGATGGGCGTCCTCCGCCCGAGCGAGCTGGTCGACCACGTGATCGAGGTCATGGGACTCAAAGCGCACTACATCGACGGCACGCCGCAGGGCGAGGCCAGGATGGAGAACCTCAACGAGCTGCGCGGCCTGGCCGAGAGCTTCGACGACCGGGAGCCCGACCGGGGCCTCGAGGATTTCCTGGCCGAGGTCGCCCTGGTGTCGGACGTCGACGCGTACGACGAAAACGGAGAGGGCGTGACCCTCATCACGCTACACATGGTCAAGGGCCTCGAGTTCCCCGTCGTGTTCATGGTCGGCATGGAGGAGGGCCTGTTGCCTCACCAGCGCGCGCTCGATGAGCGCGAGGAGAACCCGTCCGCGGTCGGCGCCGCAACCGAGATGGCCGAAGAGCGCCGCCTCGCCTACGTGGGCATGACCCGCGCCAAGGACCGGCTGTACCTCAGCTGCGCTTTCAGGCGGCACCTGTATGGCCGCTCGCAGCCCGCATTCCCGAGCCGCTTCCTCACCGAGATCCCGCAATCGATGCTGTCGGCGCCGCGTGGCAGCGCGCCGGTGGCTCCGCCGCGCCAGGGATATAAGGAGAGGTACCAGGAGCTCCAGGTGCAGGCCGCGCCCGCCGCCCCGCCTGTCCAGCGCTTCTGGAGCGGTGACCGCGTGTTGCACCCGGCATTCGGCGCCGGCGTGGTCGTCAAGAGCACCCTGACCCGCACCGACGAGGAGCTGGTGATCAAGTTCGACAAGGTTGGGCTCAAGATTTTGTCCGGAATGATCGCGCCCCTGACCAAGTGAGCAAGCGCAAAAAGCAGGTGGATCCGGCGGCGAGATCCAGCGATCTGCGCGAGCAGATCCGCAAGCACGAGCATGCGTACTACGTGCTCGACATGCCGGAAGTCTCCGACGCCGAGTACGACGCTTTGTTCCTGGAGCTCCGACGGCTGGAGGAACAGCACCCCGAGCTGGTCACTCCCGACTCGCCCACCCAGCGCGTCGGTGGCGAAGCGTCGGAGCAGTTCGCGAAGGTGAGGCACCGCTCGCCGATGCTGAGCCTGCAGAACGCGTTTGACGAGGACGAGATCCGCGCCTTCGACAAGCGGGTTCGGGGGGTGATCGGGGACAGGGTCACCTATGTCGCGGAGCTGAAGATCGACGGGCTCGCCATCAGCCTCACCTATGAGAAAGGAAGGCTGAAGCGTGCGGCCACGCGCGGCGACGGCACCGTGGGGGAGGACGTCACAGCGAACATCCGGACCATCAGGAGCGTGCCGCTCTCGATCACGGCGGTCGCCGGCCTGCCCGATGTGTTCGAGGTGAGGGGGGAGGTCTACTTTCCAATTGCCGCCTTCGAGAAGCTGAATCGAGAGGTTGAGGCGGCCGGCAAGCCGCGTTTCGTCAATCCGCGAAACACGGCGGCGGGCAGCGTACGCCAGATCGATCCGAAGGTGACTGGCAGCCGCGACCTCCAGACCTTCATGTACATGCTCGACCCGGCCGGTCCAGCCCGTTCGCAATGGGACCTGCTCAGGACGCTGGAGAAGATGGGCTTCCGGGTGAACAAGCACCGGCGGCGGCTCAACTCGATCGATGAGGTGATCGGGTACCACGCCGAGTGGCAGCGCAAGCGCCACGAGCTCGAGCACGAGATTGACGGCATCGTCGTCAAGGTCGACAAGTTCGACCACCAGCTCGAGCTGGGTTTCGTCGCACGGTCGCCGCGGTGGGCGATCGCTTTCAAGTACACCCCCGAGCAGGCAGAGACGGTGGTGGAAAAGATCGATTGCTACGTCGGGCGCACTGGGGTGCTCACGCCGGTGGCGCACGTGAGGCCGGTGATCGTGGGCGGGGTGACGATTCGCAACATCACGATGCACAACGAGGCGCAGGTCAACGAGAAAGGCGTGTACGTCGGAGCGCGCGTGGTCATCCATCGCGCCGGCGACGTGATCCCGGAGATCGTGAGCGTGGTGAATCCGAAGGAAGGCTGGCGCATGCCCGCCAAATGCCCGGTGTGTGGGGGAGAGGTGGTGCGTGAGGAGCCGTACATCGCGCATCGTTGCATCAACCCGTTCTGCGCCGCGCAGCGCCTGGAGCGTCTGCGCCATTTCGCAAGCCGTGGCGCGCTGAACATCGAGGGCCTGGGGTACGCGACGCTTACACAGGTCATCGACAAGGATTGGGTTGAAGATCCGAGCGACCTGTTCCGTTTGACCAAAGAGCAGGTGCTTGAGCTCGAAGGGTTTGCCGACAAGTCGGCCTCGAACCTCATCGAGCGCATCGCTGAGAGCAAGCGGCCGCCCCTGGGACGGCTCCTTTATGCGTTGGGCATCCCGCAGGTGGGCGAGGCGACGGCAGACCTGCTGGCCGCGGAGTTCGGGTCGCTCGACAAGCTGCGGCTGGCAAACGAGGAGGACCTGGTCCGCACCGAGGGCGTCGGGCCCAGCATGGCCAAAGAGATCGAGCAGTACTTCAAGGGCCACGGCGGTGAGCTCGTGACGAAGCTGCTGAAAGCAGGTGTGGAGCCGCAGGCAACCGAGCCGGTCGGTGAGGGGCCGTTCACGGGCAAGTCGTTCGTCTTCACCGGCACGATGGAGACGATGAGCCGCCCCGACGCGGAGGCGCTCGTGAGGCGCATGGGCGGCAAGGCGGGGTCGAGCGTAAGCGTCAAGACCGACTATGTGGTGGCGGGCCCAGGAGCGGGCTCGAAGCTGGAACGAGCGCAAAAGCTGAAGGTGGCTGTGTTGGACGAAGAACAATTCCTCGCTTTGGTGCCGAAATAGAAAAGAAGTCCTCCCCGTTCTCCGGGGAGGTGGCCGGAACGGCCGGAGGGGACGTCCTGTCTCGGCACAGCGGTGCTACGCCGAACTGGCTCTGGGCAGCTCTCCTGGCCGGCGCGGTGGTGACGCTTTGGTGGGCATGGTTTGTCTCAGGCTTCCTTTCGGAGCCTTCAGCGATAGGCCGCGTGTTGGTCGCGCTTCTGACATCGATGTGCCTCTCGGCCGTTTCAGGGCTCGCCGGAGCGGCCGCCGCGCTTGGTCTGGTCCGTCGAGAGCCCTGGGGCCGGCCGGCGGCGTGGATCGCGGCTGTCGCGCTGACCCTCAGCGGCGCGGGTGCGATCGGAGGCATCCCGGCGCTCGTCGGCCTCGTCGCGAATCGAGATAGCTCGAGACCCTAAGCTACTTCGGTGTCCCTAACTCGCGAACAGGTGCGCCATGTGGCCATCCTGGCGCGCCTTGGCCTCGAGCCCGGCGATGAGGAGTTCTACGCCGAACAGCTGAGCGGCATCCTCGCGCACATCGACCGCCTGCAGCAGGTCGACACGGATGACATCCCTCCCACTGCGCAGGTGGTGGAGATCGTCAACCAGCTGCGTGAGGACGAGCCGCGACCTGGCCTCACGCAGGCCCAGATGATGATGAACGCGCCCGCGGCGTCTCATGACGGATTCTTCCGCGTGCCCTCCATCCAGGACGAGGCCTGATGGACACCACGCACATGACACTCGCGGAGCTCCAACGCTTGCTGCACGCCCGCGAGCTGTCGGCGAAGGACCTTCTATCCGAGCACATGATGCGGATCGACAACGTTGACGGCGACGTCAAAGCGTTCCTCCGCACCACACCCCAGCTGGCTGCGGAGCAGGCGGCCGCCGCTGATCGCGCGCTCAAGTCCGGCGACGCTGGGCCGCTCGCCGGGATACCGCTCGCGGTGAAGGACGTGCTGTGCGTGGAAGGCGTCGAGACGACCGCGGGGTCGCAGATCCTGCGCGGCTTCAAACCTCCGTACACCGGCACGGCGGTCAAAAGGCTGTTCGAAGCAGGCGCCGTGATGATCGGCGTGACTAACTGCGATGAGTTCGCGATGGGCAGCTCGACCGAGAACTCGAGCTACTTTCCCACCCACAACCCATGGGACCTGGATCGCGTGCCGGGTGGCAGCTCGGGCGGAAGCGCTTCCGCAGTCGCTGCCGGCGAGGCTGTGGTTTCTCTCGGCACCGACACGGGCGGCTCCATCCGCCAACCCGCCGCGTTGTGTGGCGTGGTCGGTATGAAACCGACCTATGGGCGCGTGAGCCGCTATGGGCTAATCGCGTTTGCGTCGAGCCTGGACCAAATCGGACCCTTCGCCCGATCGGTCGAGGACTGCGCAATCTTGCTCGAGGCGATGGCGGGTCATGATCCGTTGGACGCCACGTCAGCTGATCGCCCCAACGATGTGCGTCGCGATTTCGACGGTGGCGTTAAGGGCCTCAGGCTCGGCTTGCCTCGCGAGTACCACGAGGTGGAGGGGATCGAGCCGGGAGTCAAGGCCGCGATCGACAGGGCTCTCGACGCGCTGCAGAAGGCCGGCGCCGAGGTCGTCGACGTCAGCCTGCCGCACACCGACTACGGCCTCGCCGCGTACTACATCATTGCGCCGGCCGAGTGCTCCTCGAACCTCGCGCGGTTCGATGGCGTCAGGTACGGCATGTCCGACCAGGACGCGGCGAACGTCACCGATGCTTACCTCCAGACACGGCGAAAGGGCTTTGGTACTGAGGTGCGGCGGCGCGTGATGCTGGGCACGTACGCGCTGTCGAGCGGGTACTACGACGCCTACTACCTGAAGGCACAGAAGGTTCGCACGCTGATCAAGCGCGACTTCGACAGCGCGTTTGAGAAGTGCGATGCGATCGTCAGCGCGACGTCGCCGACCGTTGCGTTTCCGATCGGGTCGAAGACCAAGGATCCGCTCGCGATGTACCTGTGCGATGTGCTCACGCTGGGTGGGAACCTCGCGGGTCTGCCGGGGATCAGCGTGCCGTGCGGCCTGTCGGAGAACCTGCCGGTGGGCCTGCAGGTGCTGGCTCCGCAGTGGCGCGAGGACGTGGCGCTGCGCGTGGCCCGCGCGTACGAGGTCGCGAGCGGCGTGAAGGTGGAGGTCGCCCCGCTATGAGCGGCGATGCCGGGGTGGACGCCCCCTCCGGCCCTTCGGGCCACCTCCCCGGCAAGCGGGGAGGCCAGCCCTGGGAGGTGGTGATCGGGATGGAGGTTCATGTGCAGCCGCGCACTCGCACGAAGATGTTCTGCGGCTGCGCTGTCGGGCAGCTTGGCGATCCGCCGAACTCCAATGTGTGCGAGATCTGCACGGGGATGCCTGGGATGCTACCCGTGATCAATAAAGCGGCGGTCGAGGCGTGCCTGAAAGCGGCCCTGGCGCTCAGCTGCACGATTCCCAGGCACACCAAGTTCGACCGCAAGAACTACATGTATCCCGACCTGCCCAAGGGCTACCAGATCAGCCAGTACGACCTGCCGATGAGCCACGACGGCGTGCTCGAGCTCGATGGGCGCAAGGTGCGGATCCGTCGGGTGCACCTCGAGGAGGACACAGGCAAGCTCTTGCACGCGGGCGACAAGCTGCACATGGCGAAGGAGTCGTTCGTCGACCTCAACCGCGCGGGCATACCTCTGATGGAGATCGTGAGCGAGCCCGACCTTCGCTCCGCCGACGAGGCGCGCGATTACGCCGTGGCGCTGCGCACCCTGCTGCGCACGATCGGCGCGTCGGAGGCGGAGATGGAGAAGGGCCAGCTGCGGGCCGAGCCGAACATCTCCATTCGGCGCCCCGGTGAGGAAGCGCTTGGCGTGAAGACGGAGCTGAAGAACATCAACTCGTTTCGAGCGCTGCACCGCGCCATCCAGTTCGAGGTGGCGCGCCAGGTCGAGGTGCTGGAGTCGGGTGGCACTGTGGTGCAGGAGACGCGGGGTTGGTCGGAGGCCGAGCAGCGCACCTTTTCGCAGCGCAGCAAGGAGCTCGCAGAGGACTACCGGTACTTCCCAGAACCGGACCTGCCACCGCTGGAGCTGGACCCGAAGTGGATTGAAGCCCTGCGCGCGGCGCTTCCTGAGATGCCGGGTGCGAGGCGGGCACGCCTGATCAGGGAGTACGGCGTGCCAGTGGCCGATGCCAGCCAGATCACGGCCGATGTGTTGTTGGCGAACCTGTTCGAAGCGACGGTCAAAGGCGGCGCCGAGGCCAGGCCAACCGCGAACTGGATCATCGGCGAGGTGGCGCCCTCGGGCAAGCTGCCCACCCCGGCCGTGCTCGCTGAAATCGTGAGGTTGGTTACGGAGGGCAGAATCACCCGGGATCAGGGAAGACAGGTGCTGGGCGAATCGGTGAGCAGCAACCGGCCGCCGGCCGAGATCGTCGCGGAGCGGGGCTTCGCCCAGGACAGTGATGAAGCATCGATCAAGGCGATCGTTGAGGCCGTCGTCGCGGCCAACCCAAAAGCGGTCGAGGACTACCGAGCCGGTAAGAAGCGGGCGCTGGGCGCGCTGATGGCCGATGTCAAGAAAAGAGCGCCACAGGCCAATCCGAAGGTCGCGAATACTCTGCTCCAACAGCTGCTCGGCCAGGTCTGAGTCGTTACTCAGTCCGTTCGGCTGACGTTCGGTAGTCGGATGAACAAAGCACTGACCGTGGCTGTGGCAGCCTTTGCGCTGATCGCTTGCGGTCAGGGCGGCGGCGGTGCTGCTGTGCCCACGCCCATCAGCCCTCCCACGGGAGCCCTCGTGAAGTGGACGTCGTTCCCGGCCGACCAGAAGCCCCGCCCGATCGTGTGGCTGCAGAACTCCTCGCCGGCGGACGGCTACGGGACAGGAGAAGCCAAGATGGCCGCGTACTGCAACAAGTACGTGGTCGGATCGGCCCTGCCGACAGCTGTTCCCTCTCGCACGGTTGCCAGATGGTCCGATGGGACGAGCGCGACTTATCGGGGCATCCCAGCAGTGGCTGCGCTGGCGGCCTTGGCTGCGGACAAGACACATCAGCAGGATCCACAGTGCAGCCCAATCCCACCGCTGGTGCTCAATGCCGCGCGCCTGGGAACCTTCGATTTCGTGACGGATCGCGGCAAGGCGCAGATGACCTCCTGGTTGTTTTCAGCGATCGGAGTCAGCGGTGAGCTTGCCTATCCCGCGATCGACCCGAGTGCGTTCTGGACCGGAAGCATCATTTCGCAGTACGGAGGCGCGGCAATCGTCGTGAGTGGCGATGGCCTCTCGCTGACATACACGTTCTACGGAGCTCCCTCGAATCCTGGACCGTGCGGCGCCGAATACAAGGGCGTCGTCGCCGAGTCGAAGGGAGCAGTTGCGGTCGCGTTGCAGGAGACCCCGCATGCGCAGCCAGGACAGCCGGTCGCTTGCGACGCCATGGCCCAGCAGCGGACCGTGGTCGTGGTCCTGGCGCAGCCGCTGGGCGGGCGCGTCGTGGTGGACTCGACGGGGAACGTGAACCCGGTGTGTCCCTCGACCAAGCCCGACTGCTGACGAGTTGACACCAGGCAGGCGCTGAAACCGCGACTCGCAATCTCCTAGCCTTGTCCAGTGTCACTGCCGCCCGACTCGCACGTACACACGGAATGGTCGTGGGATGGGAAGGGCACCATGGAGCGTTGCTGTGAGCGGGCGATTGAGATTGGCTTGCCGGCCCTTGCGTTCACCGAACATGCCGACTTCGTCACCATCCACAGGGGCCAGCACTCCGTTGACATCCTCGGATACCTCGAGGAAATCGAGCGCTGCCGTGCGAAGTTCAAGGGCCTGCGCATCCTCAGCGGCGTCGAGCTCGGCGAGCCGCATTGGTTTCCCAACGAGACGGCCGAGGTGCTCGGTGCGAGCAAGCTCGACCGAGTGCTCGGCTCGATTCATTGCATCCACCTGGGAGGCGAAGAGGTCGATGCGAGTCAATTCAAATCGCGCCCGCCGGCAGAGCAGGAGCGAGCCGTCCCCGAATACTTTCGCGAGGTTTTGCGGATGGTCGAGAGCTCGCAGCCCTTCGAGGTCCTGGCGCACCTCGACTACCCGAAGCGCTACTGGCCTGATGCCGTCGCGCCATATCGCGAGGAGGACTACGAAGAGCTGATTCGATTGGTGCTGATGGCCGCAGCCAAACGAGGGTGCGTGCTCGAGGTCAACACGACGCGCGGGCAGAGCGACGAGAGAACGCTGTGTCCCGGACTCACTGTGATCCGCTGGTGGCGTGAGCTGGGTGGCGTGGCGGTGTCGTTCGGCAGCGACGCGCATGAGCCGGACCAGGTGGGTGGCGGATTCAAGCTGGCAACCCAGATCGTGGAGGCCGCCGGGTTCAAGCCCGCGAAGGATCCCATGGCGCTCTGGCGCCGGTGATCCTGCGGCCCACCTCGCCCGCGCACGGTGGTGCGAGCATTGCGCGCGACGACGAGGGCCGGGTGTGGCTGGTGAACTACGCGCTGCCGGGCGAGGTGGTGGAGGCGGAGCCGCGCGGCAAACAGGGCGGAGTGGCCGTGGCCGCGACCACTCGCGTCATCGAAGCCTCACCCAATCGTGTCGAGCCGCGATGTCCTTACTTCGGCGCTTGCGGCGGTTGCCAGTGGCAGCACGCTTCGTACGCACACCAGCTGGAGCTGAAGCGGCAGGTGGTGGATGAAGCGTGGGCGCGCGCGGGCCTGCGGCTGCCGCCGGACACGCCGGTGCTGGGCATGAAGGATCCGTGGCGGTATCGGATTCGCGGCGAGTTCGAAGCGCTGCCGACGGGCGAGGGGTGGCGTTTTGGTTTCCACCGCCTGCGCTCGCATGCGGTGCTGCCGATCGCGACGTGCGACATCCACGACCTGCGCATCGAGCAGGCTCTACCCGCATTCGCGCAGGCCGCGGGAGAGATGCACCTGGCGAACCTGCAGAACCTGCTGCTCACCATCGAGCCCAATGGCAAGGGTCTTCTGTGGCGGTTGCGCTTCAGAGGCAAGGAGCCTGAATGGCCGCGGGACGAGTTTGCGAGAAGGGTGGGGGAGCTGCTGCCCGACCAGGTGCTGCTCGACGACGCCATGACCCTCCAGTTCTGGGACATGAGCTTTCGCGTGCGGAGCGACACGTTCGTGCAGACCAACTACCAGCAGATGCTCGTCCTCTATCGGGCGGCGCTAGACCTGCTCGCGGTGGCGAAGGAGGACCACGTCCTCGACCTGTACGCGGGGACAGGCACGATCTCGGTTGCCGTCGCGCGAGCCTGCGCGGGCGTGACCGCGATCGAGGAGAACCCGCGCGCCGTACAGCTGGGCAGGTTGAACGCGCGGATCAACGCGGCGAAGGTCGAGTACCGGCCGGGGAAGGTCGAGACGGTGCTGCGGCAGGTGCGCTTGGGGCAGCACCAGGCGGCGATCCTTGACCCGCCGCGGGCGGGGTGCGAGCCGGCGGCGTTGGCGGAGCTGATAAGGCTGGGGCCGGGCCGGCTGGTCTATGTGTCGTGCGAGCCCTCAACCCACGCGCGAGACCTGATCGCGCTGGTCAGGGGCGGCTATCGGGTGACGAGGGCAGCGATCGTGGACATGTTCCCGCAGACGTACCACATAGAGACGGTGGCGCTGCTGCAGCGAGGCTAGGTTTGCGGTGGAGCCGACTCGCTGTTCTCGAGGAACTGCTTCAGCTTGATCCAACATCCCTGGCGCGCAGCCATCATCTGCCGCCGCGCTCGTGGAATTAGCAATGCCGCCCCAGCCAGGGCGAAGTTGAAGCTGACCTCCGATTCAAACCGAGCGCGGAGGAGGGTGCCGCCATCGGCGGGAGTAAATGTGATGACGTCGAGGTTCGGGGTGACAGCGGACATGATGCGAGATGTCATGCGGCGGTTGGGTTCGTAGTCGACGATCTCTGCGATCGCCTCCCTGGTCTTCGCGGGCGTCAGCTGCATTTTGGCGCGGAACTGTGTACCCGGGCCGACTCGCCCATCAGTGATCTTTTCGACCGAAAGCACTGTTGGCATGTAAAGAGGCTCGTTCTGACAATCCGCCACGAAGGAAAACACCGCGGCGGGATCACGCTGGATCAGAACGCTGGTCTCAACTTGCATGCGCCTCGACAAAGGGAGAGTCCACAGAAGAACCCACACGGCCGCGCCGCCAACGATGAGCTGACCGACGGTTGGGGATATGGTGGCCGCCACGAGGAGAGCAACAACGCCGATGATGAAAGCGAACGCCAGCAGGATCGACCTATATGTGGGCCGGTCGAGGAAGCCTAGAAGGCGTTCAGGGCGTGGCCCAGCTTCAGGAGGGCGAGGCGAAGACGACCAGGGCGCAGCTGTCTGACCGCGAATGCCAGAACGGGCTTCAGCAGCAGCATGTGTGGTCCAACGTGGAGAAGACGTTGCAGGTTACAAGCACTAAGGGGGCCCATCCTACAGGGAGGGGCCGGTCGGTGGGAACGGGTTAGGAGATCCTGGGGCTGTGAGCGAGCTTGACTACGCTCAACCGCAGGCGACCCGGTCCCAGTGACTTGACGACCAGGCCGAGGAGCATTCTGACGATCACATCAGGCAGAACGCCGACGAAGAGGGGATCGTTACGAAAGCAGCCTGACAAACTCGGCCAAGCGTCCAACGCCCTCCCGCAGGTCCTGATCTGAGCTGGCCAGGCTGATCCTGACCGCGTTCTTGCCAACCTCGCCAAAGGCAGAGCCAGGAGCGACAGAGACGCCTCTCTTTCGAAGGAGCTCGAAGGCGAAGGTGCGCGAGTCGAGACCGCTGGAAGAGATGTCGGCCATCACGTAAAAGGCACCCGCGGGCTCGGCCATGAAGAGGCCCGCCTCGCGCAGCAGATCGACCACGAGGTCGCGGCGGCGCCGGTAGGCGGTGACCATCTCGATCACGCAGTCCTGCGGCCCATCGAGCGCGGCCTCGGCTGCGACCTGGCTGATGGTCGAGGTGCACGAAGAGTTCGACTCGAGGACCTTGGTCGCCGTGTCGATGAGCTCGGCGGAGCCCGCGACGTAACCGAGGCGCCAGCCCGTCATCGAGTAGGTCTTGGAGAAGGTGAAGACGGAGGCAATGCGGGGATCGTCGGGCGCGATGCTCGCGGGGCTGGTCCAGGTGCCATCGAGCACGATCTGGTCGTAGCACTCGTCGCTGATCATCCAGAGGTTGTGGCGCTGCGCGAGCTCGACGAGCTTCTCGATCGTCTGGCGCGGATAGATCGCGCCGGTGGGGTTGTTGGGGCTGTTGACAACGATGAGCTTGGAGCGCGGGGTGATGAGGCGGGCGAGGGCATCGAGGTCAGGCTGAAAACCAGCCTCGGGCCGGCAGGGATAGAAGACGCCTTTGGCGTCGGTCCAGGGCAGCATCATCGCGAAGTTGGGCCAGCCGGGATCGGGAAGGAGGACCTCGTCGCCATCCTCGAGCACGGAGGCGAACACGGCGGCGATGGCGCCCACGCCGCCTGGAGTGCAGGCAATGCGATCGGGCGTGACGTGGATTCCGTTGACGCGCGCGAGCTTGGCCGCGAGCTTCTCCCGCAGCGAAAGCAGTCCCTGGGTGTGGGTGTAGTAGGTCTTGCCCTCGTCGATGGCGCGCTTGCCCGCCTCGCCGATGTGGTCGGGCGTGCGGAAGTTGGGCTGGCCCACATCGAGGCGAATCGCGCCGGGCGTCCTGATCGCCTCATTGGCGATCTCTCGTATTCCGGAGTGGTGACCCTCTGCCGGGCCGTGCGCCAGTGAAGGCATCGAAAGTCGAGCCACGGGCTCATTGTGCCTGAGCTCTGCGGCTACGCTCTGCGGGTGCTAAAGACAGCAGCGACGATGCTGGCGGTTCTCGCACTCGTGGGTTGCGGCGGCCAGCAGGCCGCCTCCTCGGCCTCCCCGACTACCGGCGCGGTCTCGTCTCCAAGCCCAAGCGAGCCGACATCCCCAAGTCCAAGCGGCTCACCGGTCGCGAGTGTCCCCGACCCCAAGCTCACCTGCACCAAGGTGCCAGTGCCTCGCGATCCGCTGCTCTTGATGAGAGGCAAGATATCGGGCCTGGTCGTCATGGACGTGGCCGATCCGCTCCATCCGGCCCAGCTCTGCATGCTGCTCAACGCGACCACCGGGCGCTTCGTCTCTGCGACGAAGATCGTGTTCTGGTACTCAACGTTCGTCGGCACGGCCGATCTGGAGACGGGCAACCTGAACTGGAACCGGGCGTGGGTCACCGAACCCTTGGCGGTGGCGTTCAGCCCTGATGGTTTGAACTGGGCATACCGAGAGGGCGATGCGACAGGAGTGCGAACACATCTCGTGGTTGGTGGCACGGACACGGTCTTGATCACGAGGGCGCTGCTCGGCGGGCACGGAGTGCCGCCCTACGGACCGCTCGAGCAGCTGGCATTCTCAGGCACCGGCCAATACCTGTTGACCTACTCGTTCTTCGTCCCGGCCGCTGAGCCACCCAACTTCATGGTGTTCGCGCTGGACGGCTCGACCGCTTTCAAGAGCGCCACCGCCAAATTCGGGACCTGGGACAGGACGGGCAATCGTTTGTACTTTTTGGCGGGCACCACAACGAGTGGAATCATCGGTACAGTGAAGAGCCTTGACCCCGGAGGACAGCCGGTGGCGCGAAGCGCGAAGCTGTCGAGCTATTTCTGGCCAATGATGTCGCCCGATGGGAAGACGCTCGTGTTCAACACGTTCACCGCGCAGGGGTTTCCGCACCCGTGGCGGCTCGACACCACCAGCCGCGTGAGGGCGCAGGTGTCGAGCGCGACCAGCAGCCAACCCGTGTTCATCGGATCCGACTACATCTGGTCAAACGAAGGGGTGCCGTGTAAATGCGGACCGGCCGGCACCAGCGCGCCGGATGGCAGGGTCATCGCGCACAACATGCGGACGGGAGTGAACTCGGTCGTGCTTGGGGTGGCAGACCTCACTGCAAGCACGTCGCCAACGGACGAAATCGAGGACGTCTGGTTCGGTTAGTGGGGGATAGGCCCCGCCCCGGCGCGACCGGCCGGAGCGGGACCGCGGATGCACTATTTCAGAACAGGATCTCGCCGCCGAACTGTCCGACGATGGCCTGAAGCCGAGCGAAGTCGGGCATCTCGTCTGAGTGCGGGGGAACGGTCCGGGCCATTGCGGGCTCGCTGCTCGCGAGGATGAGCTTCTCGAAACCGCCCGGGGTCAGGATGAAGAGGACCCGGGCCCCTTTGTCACCAGCTGAAAAGCTGTGTGGAATGTCGCGCGGACCGAAGGCGTAATCGCCGGCCTGCATTTTGGTGTGATTGCCGCCGACTTCGAGGTTCAGGAGGCCATCGAGGAGCCAGAAGCCCTCGTCCTCGTTGTGATGGACGTGCCGTACACCCTGGTAACCGGGCGGGCAGGTGACTTCAACCAGGGTGAACTGGCCGCCCGTGTCGGCCGTCGTCGCCTTGATCTCCGCGAGCATCCCGAACCACCAACGCGCCTCGCCTTTTCCTGTGGCCACGGCCACCGCGTCCAATACCTTCACAGCCTGACTCCTTGCCATCGCTACTGTGGCCGCGAGCACCCCGGCCCGCTCGATAACCATTTCGCGTGTCGCGGCGTCATGTTAAAACCGCACTGGGCCCGGTGTCAAGTTTCGCGTGTCGCAGTGTCACCTGATATTCTTGCTGTCATGGCCCGCAATTACAAGATGGTCAAGCGGCGCGACAAGGTCGAGGAAACGCGCCGCCGGATCGCGAAGGCGACCTATGAGCTGCACTCGACCATCGGGCCGGCGTTCACCACGATCTCATTGGTCTCCGAGCGGGCGGGGCTGCCGCGGCAAACCGTATATCGGAACTTCCGCACCAACCTCGATCTCTATCGCGGCTGCATCGCATTCGGGCTCGAGACTCATCCATTGCCGGATTCCGAACGATGGCTGTCGATCGCCGATCCGAGCGAGCGTTTGCAGGTTGGCCTGACCGAGCTCTATCAGTGGTTCGAGGCCACCGAGCCGGTGATGACGAACAGCGTGCGTGACTTCGGAGCCGTGAAGGAGTCGGCCCAGGCGATGCAACCTGTGGGCGAGATCTTCGGTCGCATGTTCGGAATGCTGTTCGAGGGCTTGGGGGGGCGAGATGTCGCTGCCCTGCTATCGCTGGCAATGGATTTCGCCACGTGGAAGAAGCTCCACCGCGAGCACGGCATGGCGTCCGGCGCCATCGTCGGGTTATGGAGTGATCTAATCCATCGCCGGCAAACGTGATGATGCGGCATCGCAGGCGGAGACAGAAAGACCCTCCTCCCCGCGCGGCGAGGAAGAGGGCCCATACGGGGGGTCGCGAGGGGGCACTTCCGACCTTACGCGAGGCCTCGCCGAAAGCGCAACGTCCAAAAAATGAGGTTTGGGCCGAGTGAGGTAAAGGCTGGTTAATCGCCCTGGTCGCCTGCCTTCATAGCCCTCAGAGTTCTCGAGCCTGGAGCCAAGTAAACTATCCCGGGGTCCGCCACACCCAGCCAAAAGAATGCCGCACGCCCCTGAAACCTTCGTCCACCTGCACAACCACACCGAGTTCTCGTTGCTCGATGGGGCCAGCCGCATCCACGCGCTCGTGGAGGCTGCGGCCAAACTCGAGATGCCCGCCCTTGCGATCACCGACCACGGCGTCATGTACGGCGCGATCCACTTCTACAAGGCCTGCAAGGAAGCGGGGATCAAGCCAATCGTGGGCTGTGAGGTCTACGTCGCCCCCCGCTCGCGTCTATTAAGGGAGGGCCGGGTCGATCGCGACCCCAACCACCTCACCCTTCTGGCCGCGGACCACGAGGGCTACATCAACCTGATGAAGCTCTGCTCGATCGGCCAGATGGAGGGCATGTACTACAAGCCCCGCATCGACAAGGAGGTGTTGGCCACCCACTCCAAGGGCATCATCGCTCTCTCAGGCTGCCTCCAGGGCGAGCCGGCAAGCCGCATCACCGAGGGCGACCTCGACGGCGCGCGCGAGTCGGTCGCCACCTATAAGGACATCTTTGGCGCCGACCGCTTCCTGCTCGAGGTCCAGCGCCACGGCATCGACCGGCAGGACAAGGTGAATGAGGCGCTCGCGGTGTTCGGCAAGGAGTTCGACCTGCGGCTGTGCGCCACCAACGACCTGCACTATGTCCACCGCCACGACTCGGAGGCGCACGACGTGCTGCTCTGCCTGCAGACCAACGCGCGGTTCAACGACCCGAACCGCTGGCGCTTCTCCTCGCAGGAGAACTATCTGAAAACCCCGGAGGAGATGCGGACGACGTTCGCCGATCTACCCGACGCCCTTGCCAGCACGATCGACGTGGCCGACATGGTCGATCTGAAGCTCCAGCTGGGCGCCACCCTGCTGCCGCCCTTCGACGTCCCCGACGGCCTGACCCCGGACCAATATCTGAGGAATCTGGTCGAGGATGGCATCCGTTGGCGCTTCCAGAAGCCGACGGAAGCGATCACGGAGCGGGCCAACAACGAGCTATCCGTCATCAGCCAGACGGGGTACGCGTCCTACTTCCTTATCGTCTGGGACTTCTACAAGTTCGCGCGCCAGCAGGGGATCGTGGTCGGGCCGGGCCGCGGCAGCGCGGCAGGCAGCCTCGTCTCCTACTGCCTCGGGATCACCAACCTCGACCCGCTGGCGCACGGCCTGATCTTCGAGCGCTTCCTGAACATCGACCGCGTGTCGATGCCAGACATCGACTGCGACTTCTCGGTGGAGGGGCGCGAGAAGGTCATCAACTACGTATCCAGGAAGTACGGGGTCGACCGGGTGGCCCAGATCATCACCTTCACCACCATGGCGTCCAAGGCGGCGATCCGCGACGTGGGCCGCGTGCTGGAGGTGCCGCTGCGCGACACCGATCGGCTGGCCAAGCTCATTCCCGTCTGGCAGGGGCGCTCCAAGAGCCTCGGCGACGCGCTGAAGGAGGTCCCTGAGTTCCGGCAGGCGTATGAGGAGAGCGAGGAACAGAAGCGCCTCATCGATGTGGCGCAGGCGCTGGAGGGCGTATCGCGCAACGTCAGCACTCATGCGGCGGGCGTGGTGATCGCCCCGCACCCGCTGGTGCAGTACACACCGCTGCAGTTCGGTCCGGGGCGCGAGGCGGTGGTGACGCAGTACGACATGAAGGCGGTGGGGGACATCGGCCTCCTGAAGATCGACTTCCTCGGCCTGCAGAACCTCGACATCATCGCCACGTGCCTGCGCCTGCTGCGCGAGCACCGTGGCCTCGAGATTGACATCGAGCAGATCCCCTTCGACAACGCCAAGACCTACGAGCTGCTGGCGAGCGGCGACACGCATGGCGTGTTCCAGCTGGAAGGTGCGGGCATGCGGCGGATGCTCATGGACATGCGCCCGGCGGCCTTCTCCGATGTCTCGGCCGCGGTGGCGCTGTTCCGACCTGGCCCGATGGTCAACATTCCTGCCTTCATCGCGCGCAAGCAGGGGCGCGAGCCGATCGAGTACATGCACGAGCGGCTGGAGCCCATCCTGCGCGAGACGTACGGTGTGATGATCTACCAGGAGCAGGTGATGATGGCCGCGCGCGAGCTGGCCGGGTTCACGATGAGCGAGGCGGACAACCTGCGCTCCGCGATGGGCAAGAAGGACAAGCCCAAGATGGCCAAAATGCGCACGAAGTTCATCGCGGGTGCGCTGGAGAGGGAAATCCCTCAGGCGACGGCGGATTCGCTATACGACGGCATCTCCAAGTTCGCGGAGTACGGTTTCAACCGGGCGCACTCCGCGGCGTATGGAGTGATCGCGTACCAGACTGCGTACCTGAAGGCCAACTACCCGCTGGAATACATGACCTCGCTGCTGATCCACATGGAGGGCAACGCGGACAGGGTGGCGACGGCAATCGTCGATTGCCGTACCAGGGGCATCGAGGTGCTGCCGCCGGACATCAACGCCTCACGCGCAGATTTCTCAATGGTCGAGGGCCGGATTCTCTTTGGGTTGGCAGCGATCAAGAACGTGGGGCAGCACGCGGTCGAGTCGATAGTCGCCCTGCGCGAAGCCGACGGTCAGTTCAAGTCGCTCGAGGACCTGTGTGAGAGGACGACGGCGATCCAGGACGTCAACCGCCGAGTTCTTGAGGCGCTGGTGCAGTCGGGGGCCTGTGACAGCCTGGGAGAGCGCAACCGGCTGATCAACACGCTGGAATCGGCGCTAAGCCGAGCCGAGCGCGCGCGGAAGGACCGCGAGTCGGGCCAGACGTCGCTCCTGGACATGGTCGGGGCGCCGGACTCGCCACCCGAAAGCTATGGTCTGGCGCTCGACATCGCGCCGATGGGAGGGGAGGAGAAGCTCCGCCTGGAGAAGGAGCTGTTGGGCCTCTATCTATCTGACCACCCGCTGAGGCGGATCAGCGCCGAGCTGGCCCACCTCTCGGACACGCAGGCGGTGGAGGTGACCAGCGCGCTGCAGGACACCGAGGTGAGGGTGGCAGGGCTGGTGCGCGAGGTGCGACGCGTGGTGACGCGGAAGGGCCAGATCATGGCGTACGCGCAGCTGGAGGACCTGA
>JBDUAO010000134.1:0-7152 GCA_040004595.1 Candidatus Dormiibacterota bacterium
TGCCCAGTGGAGCCTCACAGCTCCCAAATAAGCGTTAGTCAAGCGACAGGGGGAGGCGGCCGGGCCGCCTCCCTCACCTTATTCGCGGAAGCGGAAATGTTGTTTTGGGAGCGACTCACAGGTAGGATGAGGGTGTGACGTTCTACGTCATAAGGCGCGTCTTCATAGGCATTGTGCTGCTCTTCTTCATGTCAGCTGCCTTTTTCGCTCTGACGCGTCTCACGCCAGGCCCGCCGTTCAGCACGGGTGAGAACCCCAGGGCGCACCAGGAGCTGGTCACGCGCCGGCTGCACAACCTGGGCCTCGACCGGCCATGGTACGAGCAATACCCCGCATACCTCAACGCGCTGGTGCACGGCAACCTGGGGGACTCGTACGTCAACAACGAGCCAGTCACCACTCTGCTCGTACAGCGCGTACCAAACTCGGTTCTTCTGCTCGGGGTGTCGCTGGTCGTGTCATTGCTGATCGCCATCCCATTGGGTGTGTTCGCGGCGACTCACCAGTACTCCAAAATTGATACGAGCACGTCTGTGCTCAGCTACATCGGGATATCTGTGCCCAGTTTCGTCCTCGGCATCTTCCTGCTGCTGGCTGGGGCGGTCTGGCTCAGGAAAGTCACCAATGGGACCCTGTACTTCCCGCTGTTCGGGATCCATCTCAACGCGTCAACCCAGGATTTGGGCGACCTCGCCTGGCACATGGTGCTACCGGTGACGTCGCTCGCCATCCTGAGCGTCGCCGGCTTCAGCCGCTTCATGCGCGCCAGCATGCTCGAGGTGCTTCACCAGGACTACGTGCGCACGGCCAAGGCCAAAGGCCTGCCGGCGCGAAGCGTCAACTACAAGCACGCGCTGCGCAATGCGATTCTGCCGATCGTCACGCTGGTGGCGCTGCAGACGCCCCAGTTCGTCAGTGGCGCCATCATCACAGAGGGCATCTTCAGCTGGCCGGGAATGGGGCTGCTGGCGTTTCAGGCTGCCCTGACTCGCGACTACCCAGTCATACTCGGGGTGGTGATGCTCGTCGCCGCATTGACGATCTTGTTCAACCTCCTGGCCGATGTCGCGTACGCGATAGTCGACCCAAGGATTCGTTACTAGGTGGTCGACTAGTGGCCGACCAACCGCTCAAGAAAGACGCCCCCGGCCAGGACGAGGCGCGACGCGCCCTCGAGGTGGTGGGCTCAGAGTTCAAGTCCATGCTCGGCGGCACCAAGCTGGCCGGCGCTCTTGCGGCGGAGGGTACGTTGCGCACGGCGACGGCCAAAGAGGACCTCGTCGTCGCGGAGGTCGCGGAGCCCAGCGAGGTCGGATTCTGGCACCTGTCGGTGGTGCGCTTCCTTCACCACCGGGCCGCGACCGTGAGCCTCCTCATCCTGGCCATCATCATCGTCGCCGCAGTCATCGTCCCGATCTTCCAGGGCGACCTGTACCGGACTCAGGACTACACCCACCCGTACGGACCGCCTTTTGTCTTCCACTCTCGGGTGATCGCGCTGCCCGCCGGGCTGAGCGTCACGATCCCATGGTCCGACCACCTTTTTGGGACCGATGGTCTGGGTAGCGACGAGATCGCTCGGCTCATTCGCGGCGGCCGCGTCTCCCTGACCGTCGGCCTCCTGGCCACGCTCGGGTACATCATCATCGGGGGCCTGTTCGGAGCTCTCGCGGGGTACTACGGCGGCTGGATCGACAACGCATTGATGCGCATGACAGATGTGATCATCGCCATGCCTTTCATCCTCGTCGTCATTGCTGTGACGGCCGCCTTCGGAGGTGTCAGTTTGACCGTGCTTGTAGCGGTTATTGCGCTCCTGGGCTGGTTCGAGATCGGCCGGCTCATGCGCGCGCAGTTTCTCGTCCTGAGGGAGTCGGAGTTCGTTCAGGCCGCTCGCGCCCTCGGCGCTTCCGACTTCCGCATCATCTTTCGCCACATCGTGCCGAACTCGCTCGCGCCCATCATCGTGTCGGCCACCCTGGGCGTGAGCGGCATCATCCTGTTGGAGGCGGCGCTCGGATTCCTTGGACTCAGCATCCCGCCACCCGAGCCGAGCTGGGGCAACATGCTGAGCGATTACAACGACTTCGTCCTGCGAGGGCAGGTGTACCTGATCGTCTTCCCGGCGACAGCCCTCGTCGTCACCGCGCTTTGCATCAACCTGGTCGGCGATGGAATCCGCGACGCGCTAGATCCTCGCCAGAGGTGACCCAAGTCCTCTCCGGGAAACCGGGGGCCAATGTCAAAGAGGGCACGGTCCTGGAGATCAAGGATCTCCACGTCCAGTTCAGGGTGCATGGCGGCGTGGTCCGCGCGGTTCGGGGCCTCAACCTGACGATCCCCGCCGGCCGGACCGTGGGGCTGGTCGGCGAGTCAGGTTGCGGAAAGAGCGTTAGCGCACTCTCAATCATGCGCCTCCTCGAGAAGAACGCGAAGGTCGCGCGCGGACAGATCAAGTTCCACGGCAAGGACCTGTTGGCGCTCCCCGAGCCCGAGATGCAACAGGTCCGCGGCAACGACATCTCGATGATCTTCCAGGAGCCGATGACCGCCCTCAATCCCGTATTCAGCGTCGGCGACCAGATCGCCGAGTCGGTGGAGATCCACCAGCTCGCAGACGGCGCCGAGGCTCACAAGCGGGCGATCACCCTCTTGCAGATGGTCGGGATCGCCGACGCCAAGCGGCTCGCAAAGGACTATCCACACGAGCTGTCGGGCGGCATGCGGCAGCGCGTCATGATCGCGATGGCTCTCGCGTGCGACCCCGATCTGCTGATCGCCGATGAGCCGACCACAGCGCTCGACGTCACCATCCAGGCCCAGATCCTCGAGCTGATGCGCGACCTCAAGGCCAGGACCGGTGCCGCAATCCTGCTGATCACCCACGACCTTGGCGTGGTCGCCGAGATGTGCGACGACGTGGCGGTCATGTATGGAGGCCGGATCGTCGAGCACGCGCCGACGAAAGAGATTTACCGAAACCCCAAGCACCCGTACACCGTGGGCCTGCTCGAGTCGATCCCGCGCCTCCACCACAAGCAGGACAGGCTGCACGTGATCCGCGGCAATGTGCCCAACCCGCTGACGATCCCGCCGGGTTGCTCGTTCCATCCACGCTGCCCCAAGCGGTTCGAGCCTTGCGACCAGTACCTGCCTTCGTTGGCCAACGTCGCGCCTGATCACCAGGTCGCCTGTTTCCTGTACCCCGAGGTCCAGAAGCTGGAAGACAAGGAGATTGTCAAGGGTTGAGCCAGGAGCTGCTGGCTGAGGTCGACGCCGCCTCGGCGGGCAAGAAAGGACCGCTGCTGCAGGTTCGCGATCTCGTCAAGCATTTTCCGATTCCAGGTGGCCTGCTCCAGCTGCCGGTCGCCTGGGTGAAGGCTGTCGACGGCGTCAGCTTCGACATCCAGCGCGGCGAGACGTTGGGCCTCGTCGGCGAGTCCGGGTCGGGCAAGTCGACCGTCGCGCGCACGATCATGCGCTTGATACCCGCGACGAGCGGCGAGGTTCTGCTTGACGGCAAGAACGTCTTCAAGGCGTCCCGGAGCGAGATGAAAAAGCTCCGGCGCGACATGCAGATCATCTTCCAGGACCCGTATGGCTCCCTCAACCCGAGGATGCCGGTCGGCGAGATCATTGCGGAAGGCCTTGTCGTGCACGGCATCGGGTCGCCAAGGGAGCGCGAGGCGGCTGTCAACCGGCTCCTCGAGATCGTCGGTTTGAGAGGCCAGCACCGGGGGCGCTTCCCACATGAGTTCAGCGGCGGCCAGCGCCAGCGCATCGGCATTGCCAGGGCCCTGGCCCTCACGCCCAACCTGGTCATCGCGGACGAACCTGTCTCCGCCCTCGACGTTTCCATCCAGGCGCAGGTCCTGAACCTGCTCATCGACCTGCAGAAGGAATTCAATCTCACCTACCTCTTCGTCGCTCACAACATGGCGGTGGTCGAGCAGGTGAGCGACCGCATCGCGGTGATGTACCTGGGCAAGATCGTCGAGGTCGGCCCCGCTGAGGAGCTGGTCAGCAATCCCAAGCACCCCTACACCAAGGCGCTGATCTCGGCCGTGCCCATCGCCGACCCGGAGGCACACCGGGAGCAAACCGTGCTCAAGGGTGACATCCCGAGCCCGATCAACCCGCCTTCAGGGTGCCACTTCCGAACTCGGTGCCCGATCGCCACGGAGCGGTGCGCGGTCGAGGAGCCGCTGCTCCGCCCTGTCGGCAAGGATCAGATCGCGGCTTGCCACTACGCGTAGTCGCCGGATCCGCCGCGCCTACCCCGACTCGTTCCCCGTGCCGCCACTGACCGAGAGGACCCGGTAGCCCTTTTTCGACTTCACGCGCCCAACCAGGTAGCCCTGTCCCTCGAGCCAGGTCGCCAGGGAGTCAGCTCCCAGATTGCGCTGCACCACGAGGTAGGCGTTGCCTGCGGGGGCGAGGCGGGGCAGCCAGCGCTGCAGCAGGTCGTGGAGCGGAGCTTTGCCGACGCGCACCGGGGGATTCGAGTAGATCGCCGCGAACCTCAGCTGTTCGGGAACCTCGTCGGGGAGCGCCGCGACGACGTTGGGGGTCTTGGCGGTGATGGCATTGGCCCGGGTCAGCTCGAGCGCCCTCTCGTTGACGTCGACTGCCCACACCCGGGCGCGCGGCGCTCGACGGGCCAGGGCGATGGCGATCGGACCGTATCCCGAGCCGAGGTCGAGCAGCTCGCCCTCCAACGGGGGCATGGGCGCCTCTTTGAGCAAGGTCAGGGTCCCGAGGTCGATGGCACGGGAGCCGAAAACGCCCCGGTCAGCCTGGAGCTCGATCTCCAGCTCGCCGGCGCGCAGGTGCAGCACGCGCCGCTTCGACTCGACCTCGGGGACGGGGTCGAAGTAGTGGGCACGCCTGGGGGTGTCTAGGGGGGGTCGGTTTTTGGGTATACTCATCGTTTGTCGCCCAACCGGCTATTGCCGCATGGGATTTGAACCGTAATTCGGAGACGCATTTGCCCACAACCCAGCAGCTGGTTCGCACCGGACGTAAAGCGGCCAGGACGAAGTCTAAGGCGCCGGCGCTGAAGGGCTCGCCGCAGCGGCGGGGAGTCTGCGTGCGCGTCTACACCCAGACGCCCAAGAAGCCGAACTCCGCACTCCGGAAGGTCGCCCGCGTGAGGTTGACCACGGGGATCGAGGTGACGGCATACATTCCCGGCATCGGACACAACCTCCAGGAGCACTCGGTGGTGCTGATCCGCGGCGGCAAGGTCAAGGACCTGCCTGGCGTGCGCTATCACATCATCCGCGGCACTCTGGACACGGCCGGCACCAAAAACCGCAAGAAGGCGCGCTCGAAATACGGCGCCAAGCGCGAAAAGAGCAAGGCAGCCTAGATGCCGCGCCGAAGCAGTCCTGTCAAGCGTGTCATCGCGCCCGATCCTGTCTATCAGTCGGAGGCGATCGCCAAGTTCGTGAACGTCGTCATGAACAAAGGCAAGCGTTCGACTGCCGAGAAGGTCGTCTACGACGCGCTCTCGCGAGCCAGCCGGCAGGCCAAGAAGGAGCCGCTCGAAGTGTTCGAGTCGGCCCTGCGCAATGCCACGCCCTTGCTGGAGGTAAAGCCTCGGCGAGTCGGCGGCGCGACATACCAGGTGCCTGTCGAGATCAGGCCGGAGCGCAGGCTTGCGCTCGCGCGGCGGTGGATCGTGCGTTTTGCACGCCAGCGCGGCGGGAAAAGTATGTCTGAGAAGCTTGCGTTCGAGATTCTTGACGCCTCCCAGAACACGGGTGGGGCCGTCAAGCGCAAAGAGGAAACCCACCGGATGGCTGAAAGCAACAAGGCTTTCTCCCATTTCCGGTACTAACTGAGAGAGATGAGCTTGGCACTGAAGATGGCGGAGCGGCCGGTGTCGATCGAGAAGACCCGGAACATCGGGATCATGGCCCACATCGATGCGGGCAAAACGACCACGACCGAACGCATCCTTTTCTATGCCGGCCGGATCCACAAGATGGGAGAGGTGCACGAGGGTGCTTCGACCATGGACTGGATGGTCCAGGAGAAGGAGCGCGGGATCACGATCACGTCAGCCGCGACCACCGCCATGTGGCGCGACCACACGATCAACATCATAGACACACCCGGGCACGTGGACTTCACAGTCGAGGTCGAGCGCAGCCTCCGGGTGCTCGATGGCGCGGTCGCCGTTTTCGATGCCGTGGCCGGCGTTGAGCCGCAGTCCGAGACCGTGTGGCGCCAGGCCGATCGCTACGGCGTGCCCCGCATCGCCTTCATCAACAAGATGGACCGCATCGGCGCCGACTTCTATGGCTCGTTGAACTCGATCCGTACACGGCTGGGGGCGAGGGCGGTACCGATCCAGCTGCCGATCGGGTCCGAGGACGCGTTCATCGGCTACGTCGACCTGATCACCAAGCAGGCCATCGTCTACACGGACGACCTCGGCACGACCAACACGGAGTCGCTGGACATCCCGGCCGGCATGGAAGATCTGATCAAGCAGCATCGCCACGATCTCATCGAGGCGGCCGCCGACTTCGACGACGCGATCATGCATCTCTACCTTGACGAGAAGGAGCCCACCGAGGAGCAGATCATGGCTGCGCTTCGGCGCGGAACCGTGGCGGGGCAGCTGGTTCCCGTCCTCTGCGGAGCGGCGCTGCGGAACCGTGGCGTACAGCCGATCCTGGACGCGGTCATCGATTACCTGCCGTCGCCCGCGGATGTGCCGGCCGTCGAGGGGACCGACCCCAAGACCGGCACGCTGGTGGTGCGCGGGCACGAGGACAAGGAGCCTTTCTCGGCCCTTGCATTCAAGATCCAGATGGACCCCCAGGGGGTCGGCAAGCTGACGTTCTTCCGCGTCTACTCAGGCCGTCTGAAGGCCGGGTCTGGTGTGCTCAACGCCTCTAACGGACGCAAGGAGCGGATCGGCCGCATCCTGCGGATGCACGCCATCCGCCGCGAGGACGTCGACGAAGTTTTTACTGGCGACATTGCCGCCGCGGTCGGTCTCAAGTACACGACCACCGGCGACACGCTTTCCGATGAGAGCCACCCGATCCTGTTGGAGTCGATCACCTTCCCCGAGCCTGTCATCTCGGTGGCGATCGAGCCCAAGACGAAGGTCGACCAGGACAAGCTCGGCATCGG
>JBDUAO010000135.1:0-7145 GCA_040004595.1 Candidatus Dormiibacterota bacterium
TGGGAGGACGCCAAGGAGCTGGTGCTCGGCTCGTACCACCGGTTCTCGAAGAAGGCGGGGGCGCTCGTCGAGGACTTCTTCACGCACCCTTGGATCGACGCTCCGGTCGGACCGGGCAAGGCCGGCGGGGCCTATTGCATGCCGGTGACGCCGCGGCATCACCCCTACGTGATGCTCAACTTCACGGGCAGGCTGCGTGACGTGACGACCCTGGCGCACGAGCTGGGGCATGGGCTGCACGACCGGCTCGCGTCAAAGCAGCACATCTTTGACTACAACACGCCCCTGACCCTGGCCGAGACCGCCTCGGTCTTTGGGGAGGCACTCACGTTCGACCGGATCATGGCCGAGGAGAAGGACCCCAAGGTTCGCCTTGCCATGCTCTGCACCCAGTGCGAAGACGCGTTCGCAACCGTTTTCCGGCAGGTGGCGTTCAACCGGTTCGAGGACGCGTGCCACACCGCCCGGCGCACTGAGGGCGAGCTGTCCATCGAGCAGCTGGGAAAGATCTACCAGTCGAAGCTGCAGCCGATGTTCGGAGATGCACTCATCCTCACCGACGAGCACGAGGGGTGGTGGAGCTACGTCGAGCACTTCCTGCACACGCCGGGTTACGTTTACGCGTACGCCTTCGGGAACCTGCTGGCGCTCTCTGTCTACCAGCGATTCCTGGAGCAGGGGCCGGCGTTCGTTGACGACTACCTGGAGTTCCTGGCGGCGGGCGGGTCGACGCCGCCGGCCGAGCTTGTCAAGCGCCTGGGGATGGACATCACCGACCCGGACTTCTGGGACGCGGGCCTGCGGATCCTGGACGGGATGGTGACCCAGGTGGAGGAGCTGGCGGCCCGGGCGTAGCGGCCCCGGGGCCGCCAAACAGGCGGGCGGTCAGCCGTTTGGGCACAGAAGGTCGTATTGCGGCGCGCGAGTACGCCCTTTCGGGCACAAACGGTCGAATCCTCCCGGCCTCTCCTCCCCCTGCGAAAAGGCGTTTAACTGCCACTCGATACACTTAACTTGTTGGCGCACTGCGCGCCCCACGGATCCCCTGCAGCTGACGCTGGAGGGTAGGGAGTGCACATGACGGTCACCACGGAGACGCTTGCCACCACCGATCTCGAGTTCACGCGGCAGCTCGGGCTGCAGCTGCGCGTGGATTCCATTCGGTGCAGCACTGCCGCGGGCTCAGGGCATCCGACCTCCTCGATGTCCGCTGCCGACCTCATCGCGGTCCTCATCGCCCGCTACCTGCAGTACGACTGGAACAAGCCGAAGGACCCCAACAACGACCACCTGATCTTCTCCAAGGGCCACGCCTCGCCCCTCTACTACGCGATGCTCAAAGCGGTCGGGGCGATCACCGACACGGAGATGATGACCTTCCGCAAGTTTGGCTCCCGGATGCAGGGCCATCCGACCCCGGCGATCCCCTGGGTGGACGTGGCCACCGGCTCGCTGGGACAGGGCCTTCCGATCTCCGTCGGCATCGCCCTGGCCGGCAAGAACCTCGACCAGCAGCCCTTCCACATCTGGACCCTCTGCGGCGACTCGGAGCTGGCTGAGGGCTCGATCTGGGAGGCCCTCGACAAGGCGGGCCACTACCAGCTGTCCAACCTCACCGTCATCCTGGACATCAACCGCCTGGGCCAGCGCGGCGAGACCGAGTTCGGCTGGAACCTCGACGCCTACCGGCGCCGCGTGGAGTCGTTCGGCTGCTTCCCGATCGTGATCGACGGCCACGATGTGGCCGCGGTCGACAGGGCCTACGGCACCGCCCTGTCCTCGACCGGCAAGCCGACCGTGATCATCGCCAAGACCATCAAGGGCAAGGGCTTCTCAGAGATCGAGAACAAGGAAGGCTGGCATGGCAAGACGCTGCCGCCGGATATGGCCGAGCGCGCGATCAAGGAGCTCGGCGGAATCCGCAACCTCAAGGTCAAGACGGCCAAGCCGGAGGCCACGCCAAGGGCGGCCAAGCGCCCCGAGGTGGTGGTGACCCTGCCCACCTACACCAAGGACGACAAGGTCGCGACCCGCAAGGCTTACGGCGACGCGCTGGTTGCCCTGGGCGCCATGCCGGACGTCGTCGCGATGGACGCCGAGGTCTCGAACTCGACCCATGCGGACGAGTTCAAGAACGCGTACCCCGACCGCTTCTTCGAGATCTGGATCGCCGAGCAGCAGCTGGTGGCGATGGCGGTCGGCATGAGCGTGCGCGGCTACAAGCCGTTCGCCTCCACCTTCGCCGCCTTCTTCTCGCGCGCCTACGACTTCATCCGCATGGCGGGAATCTCCCAGGCCAACATCCGGCTCGTCGGTTCCCATGCCGGCACCGAGATCGGCCAGGACGGCCCCTCGCAGATGGCCCTCGAGGACCTGGCCTCGCTGCGCGCCGTGCACAGCTCTACGGTCCTCTACCCCTGCGACCCCAACCAGACAGCCAAGCTCGTGAAGGTGATGGCCGAGACCGACGGCATCGTCTACATGCGCACGACGCGCGGCGCCTACCCCACCATCTACGGCCCGACCGAGGCGTTCAAGGTGGGGGGCTCGAAGGTCCTGCGCGAGAGCGCGAAGGACAGGGTGACCCTGATCGGCGCCGGGGTAACGCTGCACGCCTGCCTTGCCGCCGCCGACAGCCTGTCCCAGAAAAAGATTCCGGCGCGGGTGATCGACCTGTACTCGGTCAAGCCTGTCGACCTGAAGACTCTCAGAGAGGCGGCTCGCGTGACCAAGGGCCGCTTCGTGATCGTCGAGGACCACTACCCCGAAGGCGGATTGGGCGCCGCTGTCATGGAAGCGATGGCTGCTGACGCGCCCCCTCGGGTCATCCACCTGGCGGTGAGGGATCTGCCTGGGTCCGGCAAACCTGAGGAACTGATGAACGCCGCCGGCATCACCGCCAAGCACATCGTCGCCGCAGCGGCCAAGCTCCTCAAAGCGAAGTAGCCATGGCCATCAAGGAGGCGCGGAGACCCTCGCCGATCAAGGAGCTCAGGCACATCGGCCAGTCCATGTGGCTGGACAACATCCGCCGCCAGCTGATCACTTCGGGCGAGCTCGCTCGACTGCGCGACGAGGGCCTCACCGGCGTCACCTCGAACCCCACGATCTTCGAGAAGGCGGTCAGCGGCTCCACCGACTACGACGAGGCCATGGTCCGCCTGGTCGCGGCCAGGAGGAAGCCCGAGGACATCCTGTGGGAGCTGATGGTCGAGGACATCCAGGCGGCGGCTGACGTCTTCAACCCCGTGCACCAGAAGACGAAGGGCGAGGACGGCTACGTGAGCATCGAGGTGTCGCCGACCCTGGCCAACAGCACCAAGCGCACCATTGCCATGGCTGAGGATCTGAGGAGCCGCTGCCACCGCCCGAACGTGATGGTCAAGATCCCGGCCACCAAAGAGGGCGTGCCCGCGATCAGGGACCAGATCTCGAAGGGCCACAACATCAACGTGACCCTGATCTTCTCGGTGAACCGGTACGCCGAGGTCATCGAGGCCTACCTGTCAGGGCTCGAGGCGCTGCAGCGCAAGGGTGGCGACCTCAGCCAGGTGGCGAGCGTGGCGAGCTTTTTCGTCAGCCGCGTCGACAGCAAGATCGACAAGCTTCTCAGCGCCAAGATCGACAAGACGACGGATCCCGCGAAGAAGCGGGAGCTCGAGCGTCTCTACGGCAAGGCCGCCATCGCCAACTCCAAGATGGCCTACCGGCTGTACCTCAAGGCGTTCAGCGGGCCTCGCTGGGCGAAGCTCAAGAAGGGCGGCGCGATGACCCAGCGCCCGCTGTGGGCGAGCACCTCGACCAAGGACCCCCGCTATCCCGACACCTACTACGTTGAAGAGCTCATCGGTCCGGACACGGTGGACACCATCCCGCCCGCCACGCTGGCGGCCTTCCGCGAGCACGGCGAGGTGCGCCGCAGCATCGACGAGAACGTGGAGCTTGCGGTGCGCCAGCTGAAGCAGCTGGCCGAGGCCGGCATCGACATCGACCAGGTCACGCAGGAGCTCGAGATGGAGGGCGTCGAGTCCTTCACGAAATCATTCGAGACCCTGCTCGCCGCGATCGTGCAGAACGCGAAGGATATCCGCGCGGGCAAGGGCCCCCGACAGTGGCACAGCCTGGGCACGCTGCAGCCCTCGGTCGATGCGCAGATCACAAAGCTCAACAAGCTGGAGGCGGCCAAGCGCCTGTGGGCCAAGGACTCCACGCTGTGGACCGCGAACCCGGCCAAGCGCGACGAGATTCGCGACCGCCTTGGCTGGCTCAACGTCGCCGAGAAGATGCTCGAGCACGCAGACGAGTTCCGTGAGCTCGAAATGCACGGAAAGGCCTTCACAGACGTCGTGCTGCTGGGCATGGGCGGCTCGAGCCTTTGCCCGGACGTGATGCGCAACACCTTCGGCGTGATCAAGGGCCATCCAAAGCTGCACGTCCTTGACACGACGGACCCCGCAACGATCCTGGGCGTCCGCGCCAAGATCACCCTCAACAAGACGCTCTTCGTCGTGGCCTCGAAGTCCGGCGAGACCACCGAGACGCTCTCGCACTTCGCGTACTTCTGGGGCGAGGTCACCAAGGGCGCTACAAGCTCGAAGAACTCGAAAGCGGGGCGCCAATTCGCCGCCATCACCGACCCCGGCACGTCGCTCGAGAAGCTGGCGACCGAGCACGGCTTTCGGTGGATCTTCCCCGGCTCCCCGGACATCGGCGGCCGCTACTCCGCTCTCAGCTACTTCGGCCTGGTGCCCGCGGCGCTGATCGGCGTGAATGTGGGCGAGATGCTCGAGCGGGCGGTCGAGATGGCCCACTCGTGTGCCGACTCGGTTCCGGCCGAAGACAACCCGGGCGTGTGGCTGGGTGCCGTCCTCGGCCAGATGGCCCTGGCCGGCCGGAACAAGCTGACGCTCATCGCCTCGCCGAAGGTCGCCACCTTTGGTTACTGGGTGGAGCAGCTGATCGCCGAGAGCACAGGCAAGGAGGGCAAGGGCATCGTGCCCGTCGAGGGCGAGCCGGTCGGCAAGCCCGCGGTTTACGGCAATGACCGCCTATTCGTACACATACGCATGGACTCGGACCCCGAAGATCGCGCGGTCACCGCGCTCGCCAAGGCCGGCCAGCCGGTGGTCACGCTGACCATGCGGGACAAGCTGGACCTCGGCGGGGAGTTCCTGCGCTGGGAGATCGCCACGGCCATCGCGGGCTCGGTGCTGGGCATCGATCCCTTTGATCAGCCCAACGTGCAGGAGTCGAAGGACAACACGAAGAAGGTGCTGGCTGAGTTCAAGGCCAAGGGCAAGCTGCCCAAGGCAGAGCCGACGCCGGCCTCCAAGGCGCGGCCAGGCCTCAAGGCGCTGCTCGGCAAGGCGAAGCCCGGCGCCTACTTCGCGATCATGGCCTACGCGACGCGCACGCCCGCCTCGACCTCGGCGATTGCAGCCATGCGAACCGCCGTCAGAGACAGCAGGAAGATCGCGACCACCTCCGGCTACGGGCCGAGGTTCCTGCACTCCACCGGCCAGCTGCACAAGGGCGGCCCCAAGACCGGCCTGTTCCTGCAGATCGTGCAGGACGACGCGAAGGACATTCCGATCCCCGGGCAGCCCTTCAGCTTCTCGGTCCTCAAGCAGGCACAGTCGCTCGGAGACCTTCAGTCGCTCACCTCGAGACGCCTGCCCGTGCTGCGTGTGACCCTCGGCCGCGACCCGGCCGCCGGTTGGCGTTCGCTCGCGGCGGCGGTCAAGTCATCGGCCAGGTAGCACCACTAGGAGAAGCGCAATGGAGATGGGGATGGTTGGCCTGGGCCGCATGGGCGGCAACATGGTGCTGCGCCTGCTCAAGCGAAACCACCGCATGATCGCGTTCGACCGGTCGGCGGACGCCGTCAGGGCGCACGAGGCCCAGGGCGCGGTCGGCGCGCTCTCGCTCGAGGAGTTCGTCAAGAAGTTCGACACCAAGCCGCGGGTGATGTGGGTGATGGTGCCGGCGGGCGATCCGACCACCCAGACCATCAAAGAGCTGGTCCGGCTGGGGGAGCCGGGGGACATCATCATCGACGGCGGCAACACCAACTGGAAGCTCGCGCTCGAGGACGCTGCACGTGTCAAGGCAAAAGGCATGCACTACATGGACGCGGGCACCTCGGGTGGGGTGTGGGGCCTGGCCAACGGGTACTGCCTGATGGTGGGAGCGGAGCAGGAGATCTACGACCATTGCATGCCGCTTCTCAAGGACCTGGCGCCCGACGACGGGGGCCTGGTGAGGACGGGTCCGGAGGGGTCCGGGCACTTCGTGAAGATGGTCCACAACGGCGTTGAGTACGGCTTGATGCAGGCGTACGCGGAAGGTTTCGAGATCATGAAGCTCTCCAGGGCCTTTCCGGGGATGGATATGCACGCCATCGCCGAGTCCTGGCGCTACGGCAGCGTGGTTCGCTCGTGGCTGCTCGATCTGATAGCTGACGGGCTGTCGGCCGATCCCGAGCTCTCCAGCATCAAGGGTTACGTCGAGGACACCGGGGAAGGTCGTTGGACGGTTGAGGCGGCGATCGACGAGTCGGTGTCGGCGCCCATCATCACCCACTCTCTGTTCGAGCGTTTCCGCAGCCGGATGGAGGATACGTACGCCGACAAGCTGTTGGCGATGATGCGGAACCAGTTCGGCGGGCATGCTGTCGTAACCGAGAAAAAGTGACACCCGCAAGGGAGCTGGATAACAACCCGCTCGCGGAGGGTCTTCTCGACTACCGCGTCCGCGATCCGTCGCTGATGATCATCTTCGGCGCCACCGGCGACCTCAGCGCCCGCAAGCTCCTGCCGGCCATCTACAACCTGACCAAGCAGCGACTCCTACCGGCCGGGTTCGCTGTGGTTGGGGCCGCTCTCGACGATCTGGATGACGACGGCTTCCGCAAGCATGCAGCCGACGTCGTCAACAAGTTCTCGCGAACGCAGCCCGTCGACCGGGATGTCCTGAACGCCTTTCTGCAAAGCCTGTTCTATGTCAGGGTCGATTTCAGCAAGCTCGAGGACTTCAGATCGCTGGAGCGAAAGCTCGAGGAGCTCGACCGCACACGGCAGCTTGGTGGCAACCGTGTCTACTACTGCGCCACGCCTCCGCCGACCTACGAGACGATCGTCGAGCAG
>JBDUAO010000136.1:0-7064 GCA_040004595.1 Candidatus Dormiibacterota bacterium
TCCATTTCGAGCTGTCGACCATGATCGGCACCCTGGCGATCTCCGGCTCGGTTGCGATGAGGTTGAGGAAACGGGTCATCGCCTCCTCGGAGTCGAGTAGGTCGGCGTCCATGTTCACGTCGATGAGGTTGGCACCGCCCCGTACCTGGTCCAGCGCCACGGCCACCGCACCGGTGTAGTCGCCCGACTCGACAAGTCGGCGGAATCGCGCCGAGCCGGTGACGTTGGTTCGCTCGCCCACCAGCACGAAGTTGGTGTCGGGCCCGATCTCGAAAGGCTCGAGGCCGCTGAACCGAGTGCGCGCCGGGCGCTTGGGCACGTGCCTCGGCTTGATGCTCTCCATGGCATCCCGAATCTGGCTGATGTGTTCGGGGCCTGTGCCGCAGCAGCCGCCGGCGGCGTTCAGGAAGCCGCTCTCCGCGAACTCTTTCAGGAGGCTGCTGGTGGTCGGCGGTTGCTCGTCGTAGCCGCCGAAGGCATTGGGCAGGCCTGCGTTCGGATAGCAGATGACGTAGACGGGCGCGACCCGCGACAGGTCGGCGATGTAAGGGCGCATCTCGGTGGCGCCGAGCGAGCAGTTGACCCCGGCGGCGAACGGCTCGGCGTGCTCGACCGACGTCCAGAACGCCTCGACGGTCTGGCCTGAGAGGTTGCGCCCGCTTCTGTCGACGACGGTCACCGATACGAAGAGCGGCAGCTCTGGCGCGACCTCTTTGACTGCCGCGATCGCTGCCTTGCCGTTCAGCGTGTCAAAGATCGTCTCGATAAGGAGCAAATCTGCGCCGCCCTCCTTCAGCGCAGCGGCAGCCTCTGCGTAGCCGCGCCTCAGCTCGTCGAAGGTGACGTCGCGGTAGGAGGGGTCGTCCACCTTGGGTGAAAGGGAGAGGGTGACGTTCGTCGGCCCCAGCGAGCCGGCGACGAAGCGGTTCTCGTAGGTGTCGGCGGCTTTTCGTGCCAACCGTGCGCCTTCGAGGTTCATCTCATAGACGAGGTCGGACAGGCCGTAGTCGGCCTGGGAGATGGCGGTCGAGGTGAAGGTGTTGGTGGTGATGATGTCGGCGCCCGCCTCGAGGTAGTCGAGGTGAACCCTGGTCACCATCTCGGGCTGCGAGAGGTTGAGGATGTCGCTGTTGTTCCGCAGCGGCTTGGGGTGGTCCTTGAAGCGCTTGCCGCGAAACTCGGCGTCCGAGAGGCCCCGCTTCTGGAGCATGACCCCCATGGAGCCGTCGAAGATCACGATCCGCTGCTTGAACAGCCGATCGAGTCGCTCGCGGACGGATCTGTTGACAGCCACTGGACCCCTAAGAGTACAAAGGGTGGCTGGGTCAGGCTCCGACGGGGCTCCAGACCTGGAATCTGCCGTCGTCGAACAGGATTCGCCGGCCGCTGCTCGCGAGCTGGTCGATGGCGGCCAGTCTTTGGACCGGGTCGGTCGGCCCGCTGATGTATGGCTGGTGGTCCAGGACGACGTAGCAGGTGGCGTCGAGCTTGTCGGGAAAGTCGTTGATCGTGTGCCGGTTGGCGAGCCAGACAGCCAGTCCGTCGTCCGCCGAGACAGGGGCGTTGGCGGGGATCATCGCCGCCGCGGCCTGCAGCTGGGCAAGGGAATCGGGGCGAGAGTACAGGGCTGGATTGGCATTGAGCGCGGGCGGGAGGCGGCCGGTTCCCCAGGCGATCAGGAGGGCGGGCACGAGCAGGGCGACGAAATATGCGGGTCTGTAGGCACGGCGCTCGAGCAGGTTTCGTGCACCCACCCCGCCCGCGATGATGAGCGGGAACAGGAGCAGCAGCGCGTAGTGGAGGTTGAGGACGTTCTGCGGTGTGTGGCTGCTCAGGACGTCGGCCAGGTATGGCGGGATTACCAGCAGCAACCAGCGTGGCGCCAGCAGCGGCAGCCCGCCGAGGCTCACGATGATCGCGGCGACCACCAGCAGCGCTGCGGGGTTGAAGACCGCGGCCAGTATCGCCGGCACGCTGGGGTGGAGTACGAGCCATCCGTAGTAGACGAAGTCCGTGTAGCCCCCGTTGCGAAAGTGTTGCTGAACGATTCCTGTTCCGACGAGAAACCAGGCGCCTGCCAGGTAGACGATGAAGCGCCAGTGTTGCTTGATCTCGGGTGCCCCATGCGCCGCCATCAGCAGGCCGATGACCCCGACCGTGTAGACCTGGTCCTCCTTGCACGTGAGGACGAGCACGCACAGAGTCCACATGGCGACGCAGTGGCCCCGAACGCCAGCCCACGCCGCGAGGAGTGCGAATGCGAGGGCCATGTTCTCGGGGTGGAAGAAGTCGCGCGCGGCCTCCTGGATGGAGGCCCAGAAGGGGATGGGCAGCGCCAGGGCCAATGCGAGCCATTGGGATTCGGCGCGATCCGACGGGAGGATGGCCTTGAAGAACAGGTATGCGGCAGGTGCTGTGGCGGCCAGGCCGGCGGACGAGAAGATAAGAAGGACCAGAGGGCTCGCCCAGAATTTCTCGACCGCTGCCAGCACAACGAAGATGAGCTCGAAGTGGATGCCCAGGAAGTTGGCGCGCGCGAAGCTGCTGTAGAAGCCCTGGCCCGCCGACACGTTCCAGATGACCTGCTGGTCGTAGGCGAGGTCCCACGCGGAGCTGGTCATGCCATAAAGGCGCTGGAGGTCCACTCGAAGCGTCCAGGCGAAGGCGGTGGCGGCGGCCACCAGGGTCAGGGCTGGGGCAATCCACGACCGCGTTCGCGCGTCAGCGCTGTCGCTGCTGCCATGAATCCTGATCGTGTCGACGCCCATATTCGAGGGAGCTTAAGCGATGGTCGTGCACTGATTGGGCGCGGCGGGGTGCGGCCTACAATCGGCCCATGTCGACCCGCATCAAGCCCGCGAGCCCAGCGCCACCCAGATTGTCGGTGGTGGTTCTCGTCTACAACGAGGTCGAGAGCGTGGTGCCCCTGCACGAGGAGCTTGTTGGCGTCCTGTCTGGGCTCGACATCACGTTTGAGGTCGTCTACATCGACGATGGGAGTCGCGACGGGAGCACCGAGCGTCTGGCGCAGCTGACGCTCAACGATCCACGCATCCGGGTCGTGAGCTTTCGGCGCAACTTTGGGCAGACGGCGGCGGTGCAGGCGGGGATCGACAACGCGCGGGGGGAAGTCCTCGTCTTCATGGACGGGGACATGCAGAACGATCCGCACGACATTCCGCGGCTGCTGCAGAGCATGGATGCGGGGTACGACGTGGTGAGCGGGTGGCGCAAGGACCGGCAGGACGAGGCCTCGCGGGTGCTGCCTTCGCGCATCGCCAACTGGATCATCGCTCGCGTCACCGGCGTCCCGCTTCACGATTTCGGGTGCACGCTCAAGGCATATCACCGCGACGTGATCCGGGACGTGAAGCTTTACGGCGAGATGCACAGGTTCATCCCCGTGTACGCGTCGTGGGTGGGGGCGCGAATCGTCGAGCTGCCCGTCAATCACCGCGCGCGTGCGTTTGGGCAGTCCAAGTACTCGCTGTCGCGGACCTCGCGGGTGCTGCTCGACCTGATGACGGTCAAGCTGCTGGGCAGCTACTCGACGAAGCCGATCTACTTCTTCGGCTTCGCCGCTTTTGCGTTGTGGGCGCTGGCTTTCGTGTTCGCCGCCATCGTGATCATCCAGAAGCTGCTGCCGCCCTATCCGTTCGCGCACAACAATCCGCTGCTGTTGCTGGCGGTGTTTCTCGGGATCGTGGGGGTCCAGTTCATCCTCATGGGGCTGCTTGCCGAGCTGTCGATCCGCACCTATCACGAGTCGCAGGGAAAGACCACGTATGTCGTGCGCGAGGTGATCGAGATGGCGCCGGCCCTGCACGGCCATGCAGGCTCACGACCCGCTCCCGAGCCGTCTACCCGAGGGGGCGACGGGGAAGCTGACGGGAGGCCATCCGTCCGAGCTCGTCTGTAGGTGTGTGGAATTTGCGGAGCCGCAGGAGGCCCTCCGTCCGAGGGGCGGGCGCTGGTGGCGCGGATGTGCGTGGCGCTGGCACACCGTGGGCCTGACGACGAGGGGAACGTTCACAACGACGGCGTGACGCTTGGGATGCGGCGCCTTTCGATCATCGATCCCGAAGGCGGTCACCAGCCGATCCATAACGAGGACTCGCGGATCTGGGTGGTGCAGAACGGCGAGATCTACAACCATCTCGAGCTGCGCGCGGAACTGGAGGCGGCCGGTCATCAGTTTTCTTCGCGATCCGACACCGAGGTGCTGGTGCACGGGTATGAGGAGTGGGGCGAAGGCATGGTCGAGAGGCTGAATGGGATGTTTGCATTTGCATTGCATGACCGCCGGCGTGGCGTGGTGTTGTTGGCGCGTGATCGGATGGGGATCAAACCGATGCACTACGCGGCCTCTGGGACGCGATTGGTGTTCGCGTCGGAGCTGAAGGCCCTGTTGGTTGACCCGGCTCTGCGGGGTGGGGTCGACCCTGTCGCTCTGGACCAGTACCTGGCCCTGGAGTTCGTGCCGTCGCCGCGGTCGATGGTGCTCGGCATCTGCAAGCTCCCGCCCGCTCACACGCTGACCTGGGCGGTAGCGGATGGAGCGGTCGTGCTGCGGCGGTACTGGGAGCCGTCGCTGGCGGAGCGTACGAGTTCGCCGGGGTCAGCTCGGAGCCTTGATTCGCACTGTCAGGAGCTGTTGGGCGTTTTGCGGGAGTCAGTGCGCAAAGAGCTGATCAGCGACGTCCCGCTGGGCGTGTTCCTGTCTGGAGGCATCGATTCGTCAGCGGTCGCCGCGATGATGACACAGCTCGGAAGCGAGGTGAAGAGCTTCTCGGTAGGGTTCGCGGATCGGTCGTTTGACGAGTCTGGGTATGCGCGGCAGGTAGCCGCTCATCTGGGGACCGAACACCACGAGCTCGTCCTCGAGCCGGAGATGCTCCTGGGGCTCATTCCCAAGCTGCCTTCTCTGCTGGATGAGCCGCTCGGAGATGCGTCGATCATCCCCACCTACCTGCTGTCGGAGTTCACGCGACGCCATGTGAAGGTGGCGCTGGGCGGGGACGGAGGCGACGAGCTGTTTGCGGGGTATCCGACGCTGCAGGCGCACCGGCTGGCCGCCTATTACAGGCGCGTGCCGGTGTTGCTTCGGCGTGGGTTGGTGGAACCGGTGGTCCGGCGGCTGCCTGTGTCCCGTGGCAACCTGAGCTTTGACTTTCGGGCGAAGCGGTTCGTGAGCGGCGCGGGTTATCCGGTGGCGGAGCGGCACCAGAGGTGGATGGGGTCGTTTGCGGATGAGGAGCGATCCGCGCTGCTTTCCGTGGAGGTGCGAGAGGCGCTGGGGCGCTCGGGGCCCCATCGCGGCGTCGATGGGGCAGTGGGGTCGCGCGATTCGCTCAACCAGGTACTCCTCATGGACATGCGCGGGTACCTGGAGAACGACATTCTCGTCAAGTTGGACCGGGCTTCGATGATGGCGTCGCTCGAGGGGCGGGTGCCGCTGCTGAACAACGACTTCGTGGAGTACGCGACAGGTTTGCCCCTGGACATGAAACTGCGGGGTCTGCGCTCGAAGTTCCTGTTCAAGAGGGCGCTTCGTGGTGTGCTGCCGGAGGCGATTCTGCGGAGGCCGAAAAAGGGGTTTGGGATCCCGGTTGCGGAGTGGTTCCGGGGGCCGCTGCGGGAGCAGATGCTTTCGGTGCTGTCACCGGAGCGGATCGCGCAGAAGGGGTTCTTCGAGCCGGCCGGGGTGGCGGCGCTGGTGAGCGAGCACCTAGAGGGCCGGCGCGACAACCGCAAACAGCTGTGGACGCTGTTCGCGTTCGAGCTGTGGCACGACGGCTATTTGTCGAGGCCGCCTTAACCGGCCGGGTGAGCTCGCGCGCGTTGCTAGAAAGTACTTGCCATTTGGGAAAGTACATGCTAGTATCGCGGGATGAGTGAGCAGAGATTGGAAGCGGGCGATGCGGCGCTTGAGTTGGCGGAGATCGAGAGGCGGCAGACGGGGGTGATTGACGCAGTCCTGATTCCGCGGTGGTACTGGTGGGCGGTCGGGTTGCTGGTCGTGCCCATCGGCGTGACGGTCGATTCGCATCAGAGGATCGCGACCGCGGTCGTTGCGGTCCTGATGGCGCTGGTGATTGCCGGCCTTTCAGTCTGGATGGTCAGCGGGTCCTACCCTGGTGCGCGCATCCAGCCCGCGACTCTCGGCTCTGCTGGAGCGCTCTACATCGTGGGCTTCGTGTGGTTGGTGGTTGGCGTGTCGCTGGTGGTCGCGTTCGGCCTGCAAGCCGCAGGCGTGGCCTACCCGGCGACCATCGGTACAGTGCTGGCGGCCGTGATGTTGATCGTCGGCGGGCCGATGTTGATGACCCGCTTGCGGCGCACCATGGTTGCCCGGTCTGTGGGCGCTAGATGACCGAAGCCCGGTTCGACGAGGTGATCCACGCACCGACCCGGCTCGCCATCGTGGCCCTGCTCGCGGCGACCAGGTGGGCGGATTTCAAGTTCATTCGCGACCGCGCAGGCCTGTCCGACTCGGCCCTGTCGAAGCAGCTGACGATCCTCGAGGACGCCGGCTACATCACCATCCGCAAGGCATTTGTCGGCAAGTTTCCACGCACCTCCGTGTCGCTGTCTAAGCGAGGACGGGCCGCGTTCAATGGCCACGTGAGCGCGCTGCAGCAGATCGTGGCCGGCGCAGGCGCGTCTTTGCGGGCGAGCTAGCGCCGGTCAGTTACCACGGGCAAACTGTTGCGCGATGGTCACCGTTGCGGACGTGCGGCGCCTGGCGGCCACGCTGCCGCGCTCTTATGAGGCGCTCGTAGGCGGCCGCATCAAGTTTCGTGTCGGCAGCATCGTCTACATCTCGTTCTCGCGAGACGAGAGCGTGATGGGTTTCGCGTTTCCAAAGGAGCAACGCGACTGGTTGGTCGGTGGGTCACCCGACAAGTTCATGCTCCCGGAGCGGGGCGATTTGCGCTACCACTGGGTCCTGGTGCGGCTTGCGGCCGTCAACGAGAAGGAGATGCGCGAGCTCGTGCTCGATGCGTGGCGGATGGTCGTGCCCAAGAGCGTCGCCGCCGCTTACGCGGAATAGCACCACAAAT
>JBDUAO010000137.1:0-6992 GCA_040004595.1 Candidatus Dormiibacterota bacterium
GTCGCTCGAGGCAGGCGCCGGTGCGACCTCATAAGACCAGCGAGGGCCTTTTCTCACGCACGTAGGCGGTGAACCGTTAGGGCGTACTCCGAGTCCGCGGCGAATGCGTCCTGATCCCAGGTCGACCAGCGCTCCAGCCGTTCCAGACCGGCGGCTTCCGCCCATTCCTCAAACAGCGCGGGCGGGCAACCGTCGGGCCGGATCGAGTGCCCGTTGATCAGGAGGCCTGACGGCCGCACGTGGCGCATGAGGTTCTCGAGGGCCTGCTGCCGACGCTCCGGAATCACGAAGTTGATCACGTTGCCGGCCATCAACACGATGTCGAACGTCCGGCCCAGGCGAATGGCGCTGATGTCCCCTTCAATCCATGACGCCGATGGACACCGGTCCCGGGCGGTCTCCAACATCTCGGCGTCGAGATCGACGCCGATCACTTCGACACCGCGGCGGTGCAGCTCTCGACCGACCCGGCCCGTGCCGCAACCCGCATCGAGGACGCTGGCGGGCGAGAAACGGGTGACGAAGTTGGCCTCCCCGTGGACATCCTCGCCGGCAGCCGCGCGCAGCTCATAAGTGCGCTCGTATCGATCGCCCTTGGTCACGTGCGGCGGGGTCTGCGGGCGGCGGTCGGTTCGCGGCGCGCAGCGCGCAATGGCGGACCGTCGTAAGCATCATCGCGCAAGTCGGAACCGTCCTTGAATGCCGGAGCATTGATCACCAGGTAAGTGAAGTTTCCGCTGAACTCATAGGGCGTTCCCTTGGGAATAAGGACGAAATCTCCGGGGCCGATGTGTGTCGCCGGCTCCTGTCCGACCCTGGTGATCGCGTCACCCTCGACCACGAACATGACCCGATCAGATTCCTTGCAGGTGATCTTTCGATGGCGTCCCCAATGCTTGATGTGGGTGATGCTGAGCGAGTCCGTCGAAGTCGGCATTGCGAAGCTTGGGTCTCGCTTTCGCGAGCCGATGGCCTTCTTCATCACCAGAGGAGCGGAATCAGGTCCGACGGCGGCGATCTCCGGAACATCGGTCAGGCGGATCACGGGCATGAACGTGTACCTCCGAATCGGGCCCTCTGCCCAACCTGCACTTATGCGGAACGAGACCGTGAGCCTACTCCACCGTACCAATGGGGTGAACTTTTGCTAACTCATCTGAAGTAGGGCTCGCAGGTAACGGCCGCCAAGCGGACGTTTTGTCACTGGTGGCCACTGCTCCAAATGCAGCGGGCGCGACCGCACCGGACCAGGCAAAGTTGAGCGGAATCTCGCTCCCAAAACCCATTGGCCCGAGGAACCTGGTGCGACGCGACCTTGGTCACGAAAGAGTTCCAGGCCGCATGGTTTTCATCAGAAAGGAGATCAATGGAAAGAATGACCGTTGTTGGCGTTTTTACCGACCGAGCCGCCGCCGAATCCGCAGTCGTCGCCCTCGAGAAGGCCGGCTTCACGCACGAGCACATCGGGTTTGCCGGGCACGGTGACCCGGCCGCCAAAGAGGGAGGAGACCACGCCGCGGGCGCGCTGAAGGGTGCGGCCAGTGGTTCACTCACCGGCGGTGTGGTTGGCGGTCTGCTGGGAGCACTGGCGACAACTCTCATTCCCGGCATTGGGCCGGTGATCGCCGGTGGCCTACTGGCCGGCATCGTGGCGGGAGCCGTCGCAGGCGGGACAATCGGAGGCATCGGGGGCGCCCTGACAGGTATGGGGGTGTCCAAAGAAGACGCTGAGTACTACGACAAGGAGTTCCGGGGCGGCCGCACCCTGGTCACAGTTGACGCGGGTGACCGCCGAGCCGAGGCTGAGTCGATCATGCGCGATCACGGCGCATACGACGCAGCCAACCGGCAGGTTATGGGCGACCCTTCACGTAGCTAACGCGCTGCGGTTCCCGCAGATCCCTATGGCTGGGCCGGAGGTTCGGACCTCCGGCCTTGCTTCTGTCTCAGACTGCTAGGCGCCGCGAAGAACTTTTGTCGGTCGCTCCTCGCGGTAGGCGATCGCCAGCTTGTTCGCGATCTCAAAGTTCTCGCAAAACTTGTTGTTGCCGGTCGCCTTGCGGACCTTCTTGATGCGCGCGCTGAGGGCCTTCCAATAGATGTCGATTGCAAAGGCGTCGAAAAGCAGGTCCCCCGGCAGCAAACCGTGGAGGGCCAGCGTGGAGATCTCCTCGAAGACATGCGCGAGGGGGATCTCATCTGCGGGCGTCTGCTTTGCGGTGAGGAGGCGCGCGAACGCGCTCGAGGTTGGCTCCTGGTGGAGTATCTGCATGATGCCGACGAAGCCCGGAAGATCCTCACGCCGAGCCGTGCCGAATCGCGGGCGTAACTGTCCGCTGGGGCTGTGAACTACTGGACCTGCCATCTCTGCCTCCGTGGGATTTCGTTGGATTTCGTTGGTTGACTGATGATAAACCCTGATTCGGGCCGGTCCTAACGCGGGCGTCAGACCTCCAGTGATTCTTTGCCCAATGCCCTATGGCCTTTGAGCTCCAGGAAGGAGTGAGCCGATATCGCACCCAGGATGATCGCCCCGCTCAACACCACCTGAATCGATAACGCCTCGCCGACGGCGACCAGCACCCAGATTGGCGCCAGGATGGTCTCCATCAATATATAGAGGCCAACCTCGGCGGCTGGGATGTAACGCGGCGCCATCGTGATCAGGACAAGCCCCCCGGGGAGGACCACCAGGCCGTCAACAGCCGCCGCCACGAGGCTCCTGGGGTCAGGCACCACCGCGCCCCACGGGCTGACGATGACGGCAACCAGAAAACCGCTGAGCGCCATGGCAAGGACGTTTTCGACCTGCTGATACCTTCTCAAGGTAATCAGGATCAGCGCGAACACCACAGCATTCGCGACCGCCCAAAGATCTCCCTGCATGCCACCGCCGCCCAGGCTGCTCGAAAACACAATTGCGACTCCGATCAACACCGCGAAACCTGCGAGCCACGTTCGGACCGCGAGCTGCTCGTGGAGAAGGAGGCGGCCGAGGACCGCGGTCAGGATCGGCGCCGAAGCGCCGATCACGAGGGTGTGGGCAACGGTTGTGTGAGTCAGCGACAGGACCCAGGTGAACGTCGCCAGCACCATGAGTGCAGTCAGTATCAGGAGCGGCCTCGACTGGGCTCGCACATTCCCGGTCGGAGACCTTTTGAGCCGACGGCGAGCGACCGCCCAGATCACGGCAAAGGCGATTCCCGACAACAGTCCCCGCCAGAACACCACGCCGCCCGGTGTGAGGTTCTGCAGCCTGATGAGAAGCCCGTCAAAGCTGATCAGGGCCGCGCCCCCTACGGCCAGCAGCACTCCGCGCGCTCGAATGGAAAGGAGGACTTTGGGCACCAGACACGCAACACTAGTCGACGCCCGCGCTATTCCAAACCGTCTGAGTAAGGCCTGGGATGTTCCATCCGCTCGATGTGCATTCAGTGGGTTAAGAGAAGAAAAGTTTTGCCGTGAGTCGTGGTCGAACTCCTCTATGAGATTTCCCCAAAGCCACCGGTTTGTCAGCCCGCCGCCGTCAGACTCTGTGGCTGATGCAATCGCCTCAATCTCACCTACGCACGTCAAACGTGCGCAACGCGATGTTGTTTTTGGGCGCCCTCGTGGTGTTCGTCGCCGTGGTCGTGGGCACCCAATCGGTGCTACGCGGACCGGCGCCGGCAACTGGCCCCGTCGGCCTCGCACCGAGCTCGGCTTCTGCAAGCCAAAGTGCCGCGGGCCTGACGGCGATTGCGCCGATCTGGGCCTCGCCACAGCTGACCACCGAAATCGTCATCCGCACGACGCAGCAGCTGCTCATCAACCAGGATCGCATTCGCTATGCTCGCCGACAGTTGAGCTGGAGCTCATGCCTCCAATCCATCGCTCACAGCAACGCCGTGAGGATGGCCACCCAGGGATACATCTCTCACACGAACGGCCCGACTCGTGACCTCGGCTGCCACCTCGGGTACCATGCGAGCGAAAATGTCGCCTGGTATTCGCCCACCCCCAGCGACAGCCCGACCAACACCGCATTCATGGCTAGCCCCGTCCATCGGGCAAACATCCTCGGCTCGAACTACCGCTACGTGGGAACCTCGTGGGTCCAGGGGTCGACTGGCCGCTGGTACATAGCGGTGGAGTTCGGCTAGCTCCGAGAATGTCGGCTGGGACCGCGCAGGTCCTGGTCGCCAGCTGACATCGCCCGTCGTTTATGGTTTGCCGGCCTAATGAACGCGCTCAACTGGCTGCTCGAGGCGGACCCGGCGATTCGCTGGCAGGCGATGCGGGACCTGACCGATGCGCTGCCCGACCAGGTCGCCGCAGAGCGTGCCCGCGTGGCGACCGAAGGCTGGGGCGCCCAGCTGCTGGCTCTCCGCCCCGACGATGGGCTGTGGACCACTGGCACGCCGGAGCGGGAGTGGGCATCGCTGCTCGCCCTGTCGATGCTCCGCGACATGGGCCTCGACGCTTCGACCGAGCAGGCGCGGAAAGCGATAGGCGCGGTTCGCAACAACGCGACGTGGCACTCCCGAGGCCCATGGCATGGCACACCTGTGCTCGCGGGCGAGGTCGAACCGTGCATCAACGGACGCGTGGTGACGATCGGCTCGTACTTCGGCCAGGACGTGACAGGCATCGTCGAGCGACTGCTCGGCGAGCAGATGGCCGATGGCGGGTGGAACTGCGAACAGGAGAATGGCTCGACCCGCGGATCGTTCCACACGACGATCAACGTCCTCGAGGGCCTTCTAGAGCACGCGCGAGCCACCGGCGGCTCGGCCGATGTGACCGGGGCGCTCGAGCGCGGGCAGGAATACCTGCTGGAACGCCGGATGCTGCGCCGGCGGTCGAGCGGCGAGCTGATCGATACGGCCTTCACGCTGTTCTCATTCCCAACCGGCTACCACTACGACGCGTTGCGCGGGCTCGAATACCTGCGTGCAGCGAACGTGACGCCTGATGCGCGGGTGGCCGAGGCCATCGACCTGGTCCGCACCAAGCGTGATGCCGAAGGCCGGTTTCCACTCGAGAACCCACACGAGGTCGAGCTGGTCAACGCCCGAGTCCGCGATCTGGATCTGGACATGGAAGAGCGCGAGGGCCGGCCCAGCCACTGGAACACCCTTCGCGCCATGCGAGTGCTGGACTGGTACGACCGCGGCCGCTAGCCGGCCGGCATCAAACCCGGGCGCGTTGCAGTACGCAGGGCCTCAGGCACGAAGAACTTTTGTCGGTCCTCGATACAGGACGTTCCCAGCTTCGTTCCAACCTGCGTTTACAATTCCGTCCGAACTGGATGAATAACCGAGCCGTGTTCGCCTTCACCGCTTGGGACACGGGAGCCTCGGTGTCAGCGACGCCGCCACAGTAACTCGACCGTCGGTCACCCCTTTTTCCATGGGGAGCAGATGCAACTTCTCGCCGCTTCCGGGGCCGCAGCCTGAAAGTTCAACCGTTTTCGCCGGCACGCCGCGACCAACAGGCGCGAGCATTCGCCACGTTGGTCTCAGCATTCATCGACGACCCCGTCGAGCGCTGGCTTTATCCCGAGACGGGACAATATCTCAGGCATTTCCCGGAATTCCTTGGAGCGTTCGGCGGAAAGGCGTTCGACCACCAGACGGTCTGGCGTCTTGGCGACTTTGCCGCAGTCGCCCTGTGGTTACCGCCAGGCACGAAAGCAGACGGCGTCGCAATCAGCACCGTCCTCACGAAGACCGTTTCAGCCGGCAAGCATGACGACCTTTTTTCGGTCCTTGAACAGATGGACTTCGCGCATCCGGAATATCCTCACTGGTATCTCCCGTGGTTCGGCGTCGACGCTGCCCAACAGGGAAATGGACTCGGCGGTCAGTTGTTGAAAGCTTGCCTTGCGGTCGTTGACGCAAGTCATTTGCCCGCATACCTGGAGACGCCGAATCCACGCACCGTCTCGTTTTATGAGCGTCAGGGGTTCGAGGTCAAGGGTGAGGCGCTCGCTGGAGGATGCCCGCCGGTCGTGTTCATGCTCAGAACGTCGCGGTAATCGCCTGCACGACCATCTCGTCGCCGATCACGTTACCCACTACACGCCGCGGCTGTCGTTTGACCCGGCGCTACTCGGTCTTGATCCAGCGCGAGCGACCGGTCGCGTCGGCGAAGGCCCACGGCTGAAGGTCTGGCGGCTCCAGGCGGAACTCCCTGAGGATGGCGCATATCTGTTCGCGGTGGAGGCTCCCGTGGTGCAGCGCTTGACCGGTGACGATGGCCGCGTCAGTCTCGTACGTGCCCGCGTCGAGGAGCACCCTTCGCTCGGCGTCGTCGGGAAGGGACAGGAAGCCCATCCACAGCGCCTCCGCCTCGTCCACCCACGAAGCCAGCTCGCCGAGGTCCGCTCTCAGGCCGCGCTCATGCGCCCAGGCGGGACGGTGGCCGGTCAGCGCGCCGAGGTAGCCGCCATCCGTGCAGACGATGTGGTCAAACGTCTCGAGGATGCTCCCATGGTCTTCAGCCAGGGGCATGGGCCGCGGCTCCGACAGCTGTTCCGGCCTGAGCTGAGCACAGAACGCCAGCAATTCACGCGTCGCCCACGCATGGTGACGAAACGCCTCCTTTAACGTAGCGTTGCCTTCGCTCATCGGGTCGAATGATAAGTACGGGGTGCGGGATGTGAACCGGGGCCTCAAGGCCCCGAAACGCATCAATAGCCGGCCATCCCGTTAACGAGTGCAGGTAAGGGTCGATCTAATCCGACTGAGCGGGAACCACGCCTGACGAGGGCACGATCCCCAGCGTCTGCGCCCGGGCGACAGCCTGCAGCTGCGAGTGGACATCGAGCTTGGCCAGCAGGCTTCGGATGTGTGTCTTGACGGTGACCGGAGAGATGTAGAGCTTGGCTGCGATGGCGGTTGTGATGGCCCCATCAGACAGGAGTCCCAGCACCTGCAACTCGCGCGGCGTCAGCGAGTCGAGGACGGTCTGACGCTCACGTTCGTGGTGGCGTCGCGCCCTCTGCCAGG
>JBDUAO010000138.1:0-6904 GCA_040004595.1 Candidatus Dormiibacterota bacterium
GACGATCGCGCTCATTTCGTCCCTTCCGGGCGGTGCGTCCCCTCCCGGCGTCCGGTGGTCGCCGATTCCGGCCCTTCAGCCGGAGTCTTGATCAGCGGCCACATCACAAATGGGCCGGCGGCGAAGAGAAGCAGCGTCGCAACGATCAGCGCCATTTACGCGGGCTGCGGGCTGATTGCGCGGGCAACCTGGAGCTCAAGGGCCGTGCGCCTCTCGCCCACATTGCCAAGCATCACACCAAGGATGAGGATCAAACCGCCGGCCCAGATCCACACGACGAGCGGGTTGATGAAGATTTGAAATGAAGCCGAGCCGTCAGAGTTGACGCCGGCGAGGACGACGTAGACGTCAGCGATCGGGGTGCTGCTTATCGCCGCGTGCGTGAGTGACTGTCCGCCAAGACCGGCGTAGGTTGCGCGTGCCGGCTCGAGCGTCTGATCGCCCAACTGCATGGAACCGACGAGCTCGGTGTGATCGGCCAGCCGCCGCTGCTCCGCACCCGTGTAGGTCAGCGTGTATCCGGCGATCGACACCGAGTCACCTGGCTTGAGGGATAGGGTCTTCTCCTGCTGCCAGAAATGCGATCCCGCGAGTCCGACGACCAGCACGACCATGCCGAGGTGCGCGAGGTAGGCGCCGTAGCGCCTCCGCTTTCGCACGATCACCGCGGCCGCCTGCGCCCAGCCGCGTCCAGATCGCCGCAGCTTGAGGCCCATGCGTGAGTACTCGACGAGGCATGTCGTCCCCGCGGCGGCGGCGAGAGCGATGGCGAGCAGAGCAGGCACGGATCGCACGCCGCCGAGCAGGAGTGCCACCAGCACGACGCCCGCTGCCGCGACGGGCCATCTGAGGGCCCGGAGCAAAGACGCGCGGGCATGCCGCCAAGGCAGCAGGGGCCCCGCGGCCATGAGTGCCAGCAGCACCACGAACAGCGGACCCGCCGCGCGCTCGTAGTAAGGCACTCCGACGACGCGTTCCTGACCGAAAAGGCCTGAGACCATAGGCAGCACCGTCCCCCAGAACACGACTGCGATGACTCCGATGAGGAGGAGGTTCTGCAGTACGAACGCACTCTCTCGAGATACGGTGGGCGCGGGCCGGGTGACGCTTGCGAGCGAACCGGCGCGCAATGCCAGCAGGGCGATCGAGAAGACGATGCACACAAACAGGAACCCTAAGAACCAGGGTCCGATCGCGCTGAGCGCGAAAGTGTGCACCGATGGCACCACGCCGCTTCGAACGATGAAGGTGCCGAAAACGACCAGAAGGAACGCGAGGATCACAAGCGAGAAGTTCCAGGCCCTCAGCCGCCCCTGGCGCTCCTGGACCTGCGAGGAATGCAGATAAGCGGTCGTGGCCAGCCACGGCATCAACGCCACGTTCTCGACTGGATCCCACCCCCAGTAGCCGCCCCAGCCAAGCACGTGGTACGCCCACCACATGCCGAGCACAAGGCCGGTGCCCTGGAGCGCCCAGGCCAACAGCGCGAAGCGGCGCGTGTGCGCGATCCACGCGGCGTCCGACCGGCCGGCCAGGAGTGCAGCGGCGGCGAAGCCGAACGGTATCGCGAAGGAAGCGAAACCGGCCAGCACCACAGGCGGGTGGATGAGCATCCCGCCGTCACGAAGGACGGGGTTGAGGCCAAGGCCGTCCGGCGGTGTGATGGACAGCAGGCCGAAAGGGCTCGCGACGAAGACGAGGACCACGAGCAAGAAGGTCTCGATCGCGGCCAGGATCCCGGCCGCATAGGCGGCGAGGCGAAGCCCAAGCCGGGAGCTGGCGATCAGCGAGGCGCTGCCCAGCAAACCGAGCACGAGCGCCCAGTAGAGGAGCGAGCCCTCCTGGCCGCCGTAGAACGCCGCAGCCACGAGGGGCCATGGCGTTGACAGGTCGCTGTGCTCGGCGACATAGGCAAGCGAGAAGTCGTGCGATAGAAGCCCAAGCTCGAGCAGGGCGGCTGCCACCACGATCATGCCCGCGCTCGCATAGAAAGCGCGCCGGCCGATCTGGACGAACACGGCGTTCTCCTGCCGGCCGGCCCAGAAGGAGAGGAGCGCGGCGAACCCAGCCATCACGAGCCCGGCGAGGAGCGCGCCGGCGCCAAGGTACCCGATCACTGGTTATAGGGAGTGGTGGCGAAGCGCGACGGGCATTTCGCCAGGACCGCGCGGGCGTGGAAGATTCCGTCAGTCCCGAGCCTGCCCTCGGCGACCACGGTGATCCCCGGCTGGAAGATGTCGGGGAGCGTGCCCCGGTACTCCACCGGTATCGAGGCCGTGGTGTCCTTCTCAGTGAATAGAACATGCAGGCCGCCGTCGCTGCGCTGCACATCGTTCTGCACGACGCCGGCGACGCGCACGTCCCCACTGGTTGCATGCGCGCGCAGCTCGGAAACGCTCAGGTAGTACTCCGACGATCCGCCTGCTGCGGAGTAAACGAGATAGCCGACGCACGCGGCGACGACCGCGCCCAGCAGCGCCCATTTCAAGCCCGGGATCATGAGATCAAGCCCAGGTAATGGTCGATGGTCGGCGCATCGAGCGGGCCCGAGAACGAAGCCACGACCATGCCCCGCGCGTCGATGAAGACAGTCACGGGCGGCGCCGAGACGCCGTAGGACTGGTAGTCGCCATCGACGATCTGGCCCACGGGGTAAGGGTGGGCATGTCGCTGCTCGAATGCATTCAGCGAGCCCGATGTGTCCTGCATCGCCGCGCCGACGAAGGCCACGCCGGGGTGGGATCCGGCGGCGGCCGAGAGGACGGGCAGGTCTTCGGCGCAGCTCACGCACCAGGACGCCCAGAAATCCAGGACGACAGGCTTTCCCACCAGGTCGGAAACTCTCAGCTGCCTGCCGTCGAGCTGCTGGATCGCGAGTCGTGGCGCGGCATTGCCGATCAGCGCGGGCCGCTGCATCGCCGCGTGTTGAAGGCCCCAGGCGAGGGACAGCATCAGGACAGAACCCAGGATTATCGCGCCGACCGCGATCGATCCCGACCTTCGGTTCACGGGGCTGAGTCTAGTGGCAGCGAGTTGGCCTGCGCGATGCGGGCGTAGAGCCTCCCGCTGGGTTTGATCCGGCGCTCCAGGGTCTTGCGATCGACCTCGATCAGGCCGAACCGCATGGCGTAGCCACGCGCCCATTCGAAGTTGTCGAGGTTCGTCCAGTGGAAGTAGCCGCGCACATCGACACCGTCGCCGATCGCAAGCTGCACGTTCGACAGGATCTCCTTCAAGTAGCGCTGCCGCCATTCGTCGTCACCTGTGGCAAGGCCGTTCTCGGTTATGTACACGGGCTTGTTGAGGCGGCGCAGGTCGTTCAGCACCAACCGCATCCACGTGGGATCGGCGCTCAAGCCCATGTCCGTCACGGGAACACCGGGAACGTTGAACCGCCGGACGAATTGATCCTTCGCGAGCCTCGGGTCGAAGGCGCACATCTGGCCCCAGTAATGGGCGACACCAACGAAGTCCGAGGGTGCATCGACGACGTGCCGCAGCTGCCCAGGCGCCACCGGCCACCGATCCAGGGCCAGCTCCGCGGCTCGGGCCGCCCAGCGGTCCCGCCTGTGGTTGGAAGCGGGCAGCATCAGAAAACGGTGATGGGACAGCCCCACCGACGAGTCGGGCCAGCGTCGCTTGATGGCGCCATACGCCAGCTCGTGAGCGCGGCGCATATTGCTGAGGACGCGATACAGGGCGGGAACGTCGCCCTTGCTCCCCGGCGGAAACTCGCCGACCATCCAGCCGCTGACCGCGTAGATGTTCGGCTCATTGATCGTGCACCAGAGCCCGATAAGGTCGCCCAGCTCATCGATCACGCGGTGGACGAAAGGCATGAAAGCGTGCGCGGCTCCGGCAGCGGCCCAACCGCCCTTGGCGCTGAACCACAGAGGGCTGGTGAAGTGGTGCAGCGTGACCATCGGCTGGATGCCCTGCTCGCGCAGCTCGCCGAGAACGTCGCGGTAATGGCGGATCTGGCGCGAGTCGAACTCGCCCTGGGACGGCTCGATCCGCGACCATTCGATCGAAAGCCGGTGTGCGTTCTGGTGCATCTCGCGCAACAGCGCGAAATCCTCTCGGTATCGGTGGTAGTGATCGCATGCGATCGCTGACGAATCGCCGTTGGCGATCCTGCCCGCCTGTTGCTCGAACTCCCACCAATCGTTGTTGCGGTTGTCGCCCTCGACCTGGTGCGCGGCGCTGGAGGTGCCCCAGAGAAAGCCGTCTGGGAACTTCCCTAGAGGCGCCTCTAGGCTCATTTGACCGCGGCGCTCACCGTGGTCGCGATCTTCGGCGGGGGGATGTACTCCCAGACCACGGGTTTGTCACCCTCGAGGTCAACCTGGAGCACGCCGGCCCGGTCGACCACCTTTCGATAGAGCTCGCGCTCGTTGTGAGCGCGGCCATCGAGCAGAACCCAGGCAGCCTGAAGGGGATCGGCGTGGCTCACCATGGCCATCGTCTCGCCAGGGTGCTTGCGGGCAAGGCCCTTCATCACCTCGAGCACGCGCCCTCCCAGGGCGTCGATCGCCTCGTCGCCCGGCAGCAGGCCACGTTTCGCCTTGTGCACGAACCAGAGCGGCCGGCGGACGGGGATCTGCCAGTAAGGCAAGCCCTGGAGGTAGCGGCTGAACTCGGCTTCGCGCAGCTCCGGATCGGCTTCGAGGATCGCCGGCGTGGCCAGGCGGGAATTGATCAGCTCCGCGGTTTCAAGCGCTCGCGCGAGCGGGCTGTGCACTATCCGCTTGAGGCCGGAGGTGGCCAGTCGATCGCCGACGGCCAATGCCTGCGCGCGCCCCAGGGCACTGAGCTGGAACCCGTCGAGGTGTCCATAAAGAAGGCGGCGCGGGTTCTCGACGTCGGCGTGCCGGATGAGAAAGATGCGAGTTGGGCCCACGTCGCCGTTGATGCTACGGAAGCGGGCTTGTGGACCGCACCCCAGCCGTCAGCTGCGGAACGCGCCCACCGAGGTGCGGTTGGTGCCCGCGGATCGGCCTGCCTCCAGGGCCTGGTAGGCCTCGCGAAGCAGGTTGCCCGTGTACTCGCGCCGGTTCATCAATCCCGCCTCGACCTTGCCCGCCGGCAACAATCCGATCGTGGCGGCACCGCAGCTGACCGTGATCCGCTGCCAGTTGCCTCCCGTCGCGAAGTCATGTGAGGCGATTCCTCGCCTGATCTTGTCGGCGGCCAGGGTCGCGCCCTGCTCGTTGGTCTCGGGCAGCACGATGGCGAAATGCGGCGGCCCGTCAGCGTCGAGGAAGGCAACGGTGTCGGTGTCGCGGATCGACGCCCCGAGCCGTTCAGATATCTCCCGCAGAAGCCCCTCGAGCTGGATATGGCCAAGCTCCTTGTCGATGTGCTCAGCGTGGTCGAGCTCGACCACGAGCACGGACAGCGGCCGGTGGTAGCGCACCGCCCGGTTGGCCTCCTGGCCGATCAGCGCATTGATGAATTTCGAGTTCCAGATTCCGGTCACCGGGTCGACAACTCCAAAAAGCGGGCTGGAGGAGCGGTCGGTCTGGCTGTGGCCGCAGGCGTGGCAGTACTGGGAGCCGTCAGATAGCTCGGAGCTGCAATACCAGCAGGCGGACATGGGGGCAGTCTATATGAGAGAAATCCAACCCGTTTCTGGGCCCCGACGCGGCATCTACCGCCAAAGTTGGGTTCAGAATCAGGGCGTGACCGATCAGGGAGAGCTGTTCCAGGTCTTGGCCGGGACCGAGCCCAGCGCTCCCCTCGCCACGCGAATGCGGCCGCGCACGTTCGACCAGCTCGTCGGTCAGCGGCGCGTGGTCGAAGTCCTTCGCGAGCTGACCCGTTCGGGACACCTGCCGAGCATCGTCCTCTGGGGCCCTCCCGGCAGCGGCAAAACGACCCTGGCAGGCCTCCTCGCGAGCGAAACGAAAGCGCGGCTGGTGGGCATCTCCGCGGTCACGTCTGGCGTGGCCGACCTCAGGAAGCAGGTCGCCGAGGCGAAGATTCACCGCCGGGCCGGTCTGCGGACGATCCTTTTCATCGACGAGATCCATCGATTCAACAAGGCTCAGCAGGACGCCATCCTTCCCCACGTCGAGGACGGGACGGTGACCCTGATCGGCGCTACCACAGAGAACCCCTCGTTCGAGGTCATCGCGCCCCTTCTCTCGCGCAGTCGCGTGTTTCGCCTGGAGGCACTGGAGCCCACGGAGCTCAAGGTGGTGGTCGAGCGAGCGCTGGCCGAGATCGGCGCCCGCATCAGCCCCGAGGCGCTGGACGGGCTTCTCGAAAGCGCGCGGGGCGATGCGCGAGTCGCGCTGAACGGCCTGGAGGCGGCGGCCGCGCTGGCCGGCGAAAGCGAGATCGAGGTGAGCCACATTGAGAGCGCCCTGCAGGAGCGACACCTGCTGTACGACCGCGCGGGCGACCAGCACTTCGACATCGTGTCGGCGCTCATCAAGAGTGTTCGCGGCAGCGATCCCGACGCCGCGGTCTACTGGCTGGCCCGGATGCTGGAGGCTGGCGAGGATCCGCTATTCGTCGCCCGCAGGCTCGTCATCTCCGCCGCGGAGGATGTGGGGCTGGCCGATCCCCAGGCGCTTCAGGTCGCGATGGCGGCGCAGCAGGCCGCTCATTTCATTGGCATGCCGGAGGCGGTGCTGCCGCTGACGGAGGCGGCTCTTTACCTCGCCCTGGCGCCCAAGTCCAATTCGGCCCTGACGTCATACGGTGCCGCTCGCGAGCTGATCGAGCAGACAGGCAACGAAGCCGTGCCGCTTCACCTTCGGAACGCGGCGACCGGGCTCATGAAGTCGATGGGCTACGGCAAGGGCTACAAGTACGCGCACGACTTCGAAGGCGGCGTCGCGGACCAGGTGCACATGCCCGAGAAGCTCAAGGGCCGCAAGGTCTACCAGCCGGGAGC
>JBDUAO010000031.1:0-22769 GCA_040004595.1 Candidatus Dormiibacterota bacterium
GATGGTGCTCGTGGTTTCCGAGTCGAGGTTTCGCGAGCTGGCCGTGCACAACGTCGTCGGCGGGCGCGAGTACCTGACCGCCGCGTTCCAGCTCCACGCCGGCGGCAGGTCGCGGTGGGCGCCCTACCTGATCGAGCGCGAGCGGCTGGCTGAACGATTCACCGCCGGTGTGGCCGGGGCTGTGGAGGGCGGCGCCCCGGCCGCCGCCCGTGTGGATCGTGGGCGCGAAGGCTTTCTCGGCGAGATCGAGGTGGTGAGGCGGCTCGCTGAGGCGACCTCGCTCAACATCTTCCGACCGTTTCCGGACCTGGAGACGGTGGAGGTGCTCGCCAGGCACGTCGCATCGCATCGGTTTCTTGGTTTGCAGGTGAAGACGGTCGGTTGGGACGGGGGCCATCTCGAGAATCGGATTTACGTCAGGCGGGCCAGCTTTCGGCCTTCGCCCTCGACATTTGTGAGCGTGTTGGGCTGGCATCGCGACGCGGCGCGCTTCGAGGACGACCTCTTGCTGATTCCAAGCGAGGACATTCCGAACCTCGCCCGAGTCGATGGTGAGTGGATGGAGCTCGAGCTCGAGCCGGGGAGCGTGAAGCATCGGCGGTTGGATCGGTACCGTACGTCGCTGCTTGCGCTTGGTTCAACTGTTGAGTCGATGTTGGTGTGAATGAGTCTTTGCCACTGCTGCAACAATCTCTCTTGCCTTGATTGATCGCAGCCATCTGACTGATCTGCTCGTGCGTGAGCGCGCGACCTTCAAGGAGCGCAATCCGCGTTCCTTCGCCACCTACACTGGCGCGCGGCACCTGTTTGGACGCGTCCCGATGACATGGATGAACAAGGCGGCCGGCGGCTTTCCGCTCTATGCCGCGAAAGCGTCCGGCGCCCGAGTTGAGGACATCGACGGACACACGCTCATCGACTTCTGCCTCGGTGATACCGGCGCGATGGCAGGTCATTCGCCCAAGCCCATGGTCGACGCGGTCGTGGAGCAGATGGCGGGCAAGGGCGGCGTGACGACCATGATGCCGACGGCCGACGCGGATTGGGTCGCGACCGAGATGACACGTCGCTTCGGCCTCCCTCTCTGGAGCTTCTCACTGACCGCGACCGACGCGAACCGGTGGGCGATCAGGCTGGCCCGTGCGATCACCGGTCGCCCAAAGATCCTGTTCAACAGCTACTGCTATCACGGCACCGTCGACGAGTCGCTGATCGTGGTCGGCCCCGACGGTCATGGGATCAGCCGCGAGGGAAACGTGGGGGCTCCCTCCGATGTCACGACCACCAGCAGGGTTGCCGAGTACAACGATCTCGAAGGGCTGGAGCGCGAGCTCGCGGAGGGCGACGTCGCGGCGATGCTGATGGAGCCGGCCCTCACCAACATGGGGATCGTGCTGCCCCGCGAGGGCTATCTCGCCGGCGTGCGGGCGCTGACGAAGAAGTACGGAACCCTGCTCATCAACGACGAGACGCACACCTTCTCCGCTGGACCAGGCGGCGCGACTCGGGCCTGGGGCCTCGCCCCGGACATGCTGACGATCGGCAAGGCGATCGCCGGCGGGATTCCGATCGGTGCTTACGGGATGTCCAAAGAGCTCGCTGACCACCTGGAGAGCCGAGCCGACCTGGACATGGTCGATGTCGGCGGGGTTGGCGGCACTCTTGCCGGCAACCCGGTCTCCATCGGTGCCGCGCGTGCGACCCTCGAGCACGTGCTGACGGACAAGGCGTTCGAGCACATGGTCTCGCTCAGCACTCGTTTCACGGCCGGCGTGCAGCAGGTGATCGACACCCATGAGCTGCCATGGTCCGTGAGTCAGCTGGGTGCGAGGACCGAGTACCGGTTCACGTCGCCGCCGCCGGCGAACGGGACAGAGTCTCACGCGGCCACCGATGGCGAGCTCGAGGACTACCTGCATGCCTACCTGGCCAACCGCGGCATCCTGATGACGCCCTTCCACAACATGGCTCTGATGTCGCCGGTGACGACCAAGGAGGACGTGGACCGGCACCACGAGGTGTTCGACGAGGCGGTGGGAGAGCTGGTCGGCGGGTGAGCTAGGTGTTGAGCTTTGACCGCAGGGCCGCGATTTCGTTCGCCGGCACTCCGGCCACCTCGAGGTAGCCCTCGACTCCCCCCCACCTCTTCTCCAACTGCTCCAGCACTCCGACGATCCGCTCTGGCGGGCAGCGCAGGTCTTCGCGCATCTCCGCGAGCTGGTCGGGCGGCGCCGCCGCCAGCCATTCCTCGTATCTCGTCGCCATCTGAGAGTCGGTCTCGGCGTAGTCCGCGGCGATGGACTCGACACCCACGCCGGCCAATGACAGGCTCATCGCCGCCACCATCCCCGTCCTATCCTTGCCGGCAAAGCAGTGGAAGACTGCCGCCCCTTCGGATCTTGCCAGGGCGGTGAAGATCGCGCGGAACGCATCCGGGCGGTGGTCGAGCATCATCAGATACCGATCGAACATGTCAGGCGCCTGGGCCAGCTTGCGCATGGTCTCGTCATCGACCAGAGGCAGGTGCGTGTAGGTTGGCGCCGGCCCGCCGAAGGGTTCCAGCGCGGCGAATGGGCTCGGCGACGAAGCGACCTCGGACTCGCTTCTGAGGTCGATGACGTCGGTCACCCCGTACGCGACCATCGCTTCCTGGCCCTGAGCAGTCAGGCTTCGCAGGTTGTCCGAGCGGACGAACATGCCGCTGCGAGTGAGACCACCGACAAGAGGAAGGCCACCCAGATCCCGCGTGTTGCGGCAGTCCGGCCAATCCAGCCGGCGCGACGGCACGCCTAGCGCTTCGTGTACTGCGGAGCCTTGCGGGCCCTCTTCAAGCCGTACTTCTTGCGCTCCTTCATCCTGGGGTCACGGGTCAGCAGGCCTGCCTTCTTCAAAGCGGGCCGGAAGTCCGGGTCGTACTTGATGAGGGCACGTGCTATGCCGTGCGAGATGGCGCCGGCCTGGCCGCTGGTGCCACCGCCGACCACCTTGACGCTGATGTCGAACTTGCGCTGGGTGCTGGTGATGCGAAGCGGCGCGAGGGCCGCCATCTCCAGGACCCGGCGGCCAAGGTAGGCGAGCGTCTCTTTGTCGTTGATGAGGACCCGCCCTTCGCCGGGCTGGATGCGCACGCGCGCGACCGCGTTCTTGCGACGGCCGGTTCCCCTGAGAAAGGCGTCAGCCAAGTTTGATGTCTCCCTTTGAGTCGAAGGTGATCACCTTCGGCTGCTGGGCCTGGTGCCCATGCTCGGCCCCGGCGTAGATGCGAAGTCGGGTGAGCATGTCCGCGCCGAGCGTGTTGTGCTGCAGCATCCCCTTGACCGCGTTCATCAGGGGGAATGTCGGGTCGAGGTCCTTGGCCACCTGCAGGCTCCGGGTGCGCAGACCGCCCGGGTAGCCGGTGTAGCGGGTGTAGAGCTTGCCGGTGAGCTTGGCACCGCTGACCCGGGCCTTGGCGGCGTTGATGATGATCACGTGGTCGCCTGTGTTCAAGTGCGGCGTGAAGGTGGGCTTGTGCTTGCCCCGGAGGATCTTGGCCACGGAAGAGGCAAGGCGGCCGAGTACCTGATCTGTGGCATCGACCACAAACCAATCACTCTTAAGTTCCGCCGTCTTTGCCGTCCAGGTCTTCTGTTTCGTCATCTTTCCTTGAAATTGTCCCCTGCGCGCACCCGGCGCTCGTTCAGTAAATCACTTCCATCAACGTCAGGCCGCCCGCCGGCGCCGTTCGGGGCGCCAGGCGCCTGTCACGCGCCGCCAACACCTCGCCGACCCACTCGGGCGGCTTGCGGTCCCGTCCCACCTCAGCCAGGGCTCCCGCGATGCTGCGGGCAAGGCCTCGGAGGAACCCCTCCGCCACCAGCTCCAGCTCGACGAAGTCCCCCCGTCGCACCGTCCTGGCGGAGCGCATCTCGCGCACCCTGCCATCGGGCGGCTCGGAGGCCGAGCAGTAGCTGGTCCAGTCGTGCGTGCCCACCAGTGCTTTCGCCGCCATCGACATCGCGTCGACGTCCAGCGGGCCACCGATGTGCCAGCAGCGGCTTCGCTCCAGCGCGGGCCTGGCCCTTCGGTCCAGGTACCGGTATCGATAGCGCCGCCAGCGGGCGGAGTAGCGAGCGTGGAATCCGTCAGGCGCAACCTCCGCGCTTAGCACCGAGACATCTCCCGGCAGCCTGGCGTTGAGAGCGGCCACCAGGCGAGTCGGTGTGATGCGCCCGTCCATCTCGAAGCTGACCACCTGGCCCTCTGCGTGCGCTCCGGCGTCGGTGCGCCCCGCCGCGTAGACCTTGTGCTCGGCGCCCGTGAGCTCACGCAGCGCCCGCTTGAGCTCGGCCTCGACGGTGCGACCATGCGCCTGCTGTTGCCAGCCGGCGAATCCGCTTCCGTCGTACTCCAGCACGACCTTGATATTCACTTTTTAACTGCGCCCCCATCCCCCGGCTTCGCCGGGCACTTCCCCACTTTGTGGGGAAGAGACCTTCATCTAGTCAACTAATTCGATCACCACCATCGGTGCCGAGTCGCCCAGACGCGGTCCCTTTCGGATGATTCGCGTGTAACCGCCCGGCCTCTCGGCCAGGCGCGGTACCAGGTTTGAGAAGAGGCGCTCGACGACCTCGGGCTTCGAGACTTCCTCGCTCACCTTGCGGCGCGCGGTGAGGTCCTGCCCCTTGGCCGTGGTGATCAGGCGCTCCACCCAGCGGCGCAGCTCCTTGGCCTTGGCCTCAGTCGTCGTGATCCGCCCGCTTTCGAGCAACGACGTGCACAGATTGCGCATCAGCGCCTTGCGTGCGTCGGTGTCTCGGTTGAAGCGGCGGCCGCTCTTTTGATGTCTCATGTCTAGCCGCGGAGGACCGTGCCCATCTCCTCAGGCTTGATGAAGCCCTTCTCGACGAGCTTCTCCTTGATCTCATCCAGCGACTTGCGCCCGAAGTTGCGGAGCGACAACAGCTCTTCCTCTCTCTTGCCGAGGAGCTGACCGACGGTCTGGATCTCATTGGCCTTCAAGCAGTTGAAAGCCCGAACCGACAGGTCGAGCTCTTCGATTGGCGTGTTCATGAGCTGGTTCTGCCCGCCCGAGGCCCCCTTGTCCTTGGCCTCTTTCTCCGCGATCGAAGCGCCGAAGCGGACGAACAGCGCCAGGTGCTGCGTGAACAGCGAGGCGGCGTGGCTGACAGCCTCCTCCGGCGACATCGTGCCGTCGGTCCAGACCTCGATGAGCAGCCGGTCGTAGTCGGTCGACTGGCCCACACGGGTCTTCTCAACTGTGAAGTTGGCCTTCTGGACGGGCGAGAAGATCGCGTCGATCGGGATGACCCCGATCGGCTGGCCCTCGCGCTTGTTGCGGTCGGCCGGCACGTAGCCCTTGCCACGCTCGACGTTCAGCTCGACGCGGAGGTGGCCCTTCGAAGCCAGGGTGCAGATATAGAGATCAGGGTTGACGATGTCCACGTCCGAGCTTGCCTGGATGTTCGAGGCGTGCACCTCGGCCGGACCCTTGACGTCGAGGAGCAGGGTCACGGGGTCCTCGGTGTGGCTCTTGAGGCAGAGCTTCTTGAGGTTGAGGATGACCTCGGTCACGTCCTCTTTCACGTGCGGGATGGCGGTGAACTCGTGAGCCACGCCATCGATCTGGATCGAGGTCACCGCCGCACCCCACAGCGACGACAGCAGCACGCGGCGAAGCGTGTTGCCCAGCGTCGTCCCAAAACCGGGGTCGAGCGGTTCGATGTCGAACTTCCCGTAGTTCGCGTTCGTTTCGAGCTTGCGAACCTGCGGGGTAACTGTCATCTGAGTGTCAATAGCCAATTAGGAACTCCCTTTACCGTGAATAGAACTCAACGATCAACTGCTCTTCCACGCCCGACTCCATCTCGTGGCGCTCCGGGTGGGCGAGGATCTTGCCGGACTTGTCCTCCGAGCTGAAGGAGAGCCATCCCGGCACCGGGCGCACCTTGGAAGCTTCCATGGCCACGTCGGTGACGCTGTTTGCCGGTTTGACCTTCAGCACGTCGCCTGGCTTCAGCTGGTACGACGGCACGTTCACGGTCTTGCCGTTCACCTCGAAGTGGCGGTGCGATACGAGTTGCCTCGCCTGCTTGCGCGAAGCGCCCAGGCCGAGCCTGTACACGACGTTGTCAAGGCGAAGCTCGAGGTGGCGGAGCAGGTTGATACCGGTGACCCCTGGCTCGCGCTCCGCAAGCTCGAAGTAGTTGCGGAACTGCTTCTCGAGCAGCCCATACGTACGCCGCGCCTTCTGCTTCGCGCGGAGCTGCAGGCCATAGTCCGACGTCTTGCGCTTGCGTGCCTGGCCGTGCATGCCAGGCGCAAAAGCGCGGCGCTCGATCGCGCACTTCGGCGTGTAGCAGCGCTCGCCTTTGAGGTAGAGCTTGGCGCCCTCGCGGCGGCAGAACCGGCAGACCGGGCCGCTGTAGTTGGCCATTAGACTCGCCTCCGCTTGGGCGGACGGCAGCCGTTGTGCGGGATTGGCGTCACGTCGGTGATCGCGCTGACCTCCAGGCCAGTGGCCTGAAGCGAGCGGATCGCCGCTTCCCGGCCCGCGCCCGGCCCGCGAACGAACACCTCGATCGAGCGCATGCCGTGCTCGAGTGCCTTCTTGGCCGTGGCCTCGGCTGTCATCTGGGCCGCGTAAGGCGTCGACTTGCGACTGCCCTTGAAGCCCTGCGCTCCAGCCGAGCCCCACGAGATCACGTTCCCATCCACATCGGTGATCGAGATGATCGTGTTGTTGAAGGTGCTCTGCACGTGGGCCTGGCCGGCGACCACGTTCTTCCGCTCTCGGCGGCGCGTGCGAACAACTTTCTTAGTTTTTGCCACTACTTTCCTTACTTCCCTGCCTTGACCTTCTTCTTACCTGCAACTGCGCGCTTCGGACCGCGGCGGCCCCTTGCGTTCGTCCGCGTGCGCTGGCCGCGAACCGGCAAGCCCCTGCGATGACGGCCGCCGCGGTACGAGCCGATCTCGGTCATTCGTTTGATGTTCATCGCCACCTCGCGCCGGAGGTCGCCCTCGATGAGGACCTCTTTCGCCGTGGCCATGCGGTCGATGATCTGCCGGAGCCGTCCGACCTCCTCCTCGCTGAGGTCCTTGGTCCTGGTGTCTGGGCTGATGTTGGCCATCTTCACGAGCTTTTCGGAGGTCGTGCGGCCGATCCCGTGGATGTACATGAGGGCGATCACCACCCGCTTCTGCGGGGGTATGTCGATGCCGGCAATACGCGCCATTCAGTCCAGCTCCTCCTCTAACCTTGCCGCTGCTTGTGCTTCGGCGTCTTGGAGCAGATGACGCGAACGACTCCATTGCGCCGGATCACCTTGCAGCTCGAGCACATCTTCTTGACGGACGGCCGTACCTTCATCTCCAAATCTCTCGAATTCGCCCGCGCGATCGATCGCTTTCAGCAAGCTCGACCCCCACCTTGTCTCCAGCCAGGAGCCGGGTGAAGTGGGTGCCTGCACGATCGGCGACGTGAGCCAGGACCTTGGCCCCGTTCTCGAGCTCAACCCGGTAAACGCCATTGGGAAGAGGTTCGACCACGACCCCCTTCACGAGCGGGGGGCGTTGGGGCACGAACGATGATTGTACGTCAAGTTCGTATTCGCGGTCAGGCCGGGCTGACGCCGTTGCCGGCTCTGGACAGCTTCGGCTGGGCTGTGAGAATCAAAGGGCCCTTGTCGGTGATCGCCACCGTGTGCTCGAAATAGGCCGAAAGGCCGCCGTCGACGGTGCAGATCGTCCAGCCGTCGGGCTTCATGTAGACCTCGTGCCCACCGGCGTTGACCATGGGCTCGATCGCCAGGGTCATGCCGGCCTTCAGCCGTGGCGGGGTCCCGGGGGTGCCGAAGTTGGGCACCTGCGGGTCTTCGTGCATCTGGCGCCCGATCCCATGGCCGACGAACTGGCGGATCACAGAGAAGCCGCTGGCCTCGACGTGCTTTTGGATCGCGGACGAGATGTCGCCCAGCCAGCCACCTGGCCGCGCCTGCTGGATGCCGACCTTGAGGGCCTCCTCGGTGACCTTCAACAGCTTTTCGGCCTCCGGAGTGATCTTGCCCACCCCGACCGTGATGCCGACGTCAGCCCAGAAACCCTCGAGCACCAGCCCCAGGTCGAGGCTGACGAGGTCCCCTGCAGCCACCTTGCGGTTGCCGGGGATGCCGTGGACGGCTTCATCATTGATCGAGACGCAGATCGAGCGCGGGTAGCCGTGGTAGCCCAGGAAGCCGGGGGTCGCCCCGCCCTCCCGGATCAGGCGCTCGGCGATCCGGTCCAGCTCGATGGTCTTGAGGCCCGGTACGCAGGCTTCACGGAGAGGCGGCAGCACGGAGGCGAGCAGGGTGCCTGCTCGGGCCATCAGCTCGATCTCGTGGGCGGTCTTGAGGTTGATCATTTTCGGGATACCTGGCCATTCTGGCCAATCGCGACCATGACCTGGTTGCTTATCTCATCAATGCTGCCCCTGCCGTCGATCTCGGAAACCAGGTCCTCGGAGCGGTAGTGGTCCAGGACGGGGATCGTCTTGTGCAGGTAGATCTCGATCCTCGGCTGGACGGCTTCCTTTTTGTCATCCTCGCGCTGCACGAGCGGCGTGCCGTCGGCCTGGCAGCTGCGGGTGCCTGGGGGGTACGTCCGCTGGCACTCGGGGCACACCAGCCGGCCGGAGAGGCGGCGCAGCAGCTCGGCCAGGTCGACCTTCAGGTACAGCACCCGGTGGAAGCTCCTCCCGAGCTCTTGCATCAACACGTCGAGGGCTTCGGCCTGCGGGATCGTCCGTGGGAAGCCGTCGAGGATGAAACCCTGGGCGCAATCGGGCTCACGGAGGCGGCTGCGGATCATCTCGATCATGATGCCGTCGGGCACGTAGCCGCCGGCCGCCAGCAGCGGTTGCGCCTGGAGCCCGAGCTCGGAGCCGCGCGCGATCTCGGCCCTGAGCATGTCGCCGGTGGCGATGTGCGGGATGCCGAACTTCGATCGCAGCATGTTCGCCTGGGTACCCTTCCCGCTGCCGGGGGCTCCGTAGAGGAGCAGGTTCATGTGATGAAGCCGCGGTACTGGCGCATCACCAGCTGTGTCTGCAGCTGTTTCATCGTGTCCAGGGCGACACCCACGACGATCAGGATCGCCGTCCCTCCGAGATACATCTGTTGATGCGGGATGCCCGAGATGGTGGAGGTCGCAATGGGCAAGATGACGGTGATGAACCCCAGGAAGCAGGCGCCCGCGAACGTCACACGGTTCATTACCGCCGCGAGATAGTCCGCGGTCGGACGTCCCGGGCGGATTCCCGGGATGAAGCTTGAATAACGTTTAAGGTTGTCCGCCACGTCGTTCACCTCGAACGTGATGGCGGTATAGAAGTAGGTGAATCCAAACGTCAGCGCGAAGTACAACGCGTTGTACGTGACGGCCATAGGAACGTTGGCGGTGTCAGGCGTGAAGTTGCCTCGGATCCACGCCGCCGCCTTGTAGTACCAGGTGGCCGGCGGTGCGCCCGTGAAGTAGTTGGCGACGATCGTCGGAAGGAACATCACCGAGATGGCGAAGATGATCGGGATGACTCCGGCGTGGTTGACGCGGAGAGGCAGGAAGCTCGCCCTGCTCTGCACCTGCTTCAAGCCGACGGTTCGCTGCGCGGATTGAATGGGAATCTTCCTCACCGCCTGCTGCACCTCGATGATCACCGCCGTCATGACCAGCGCAATCACCCCGAAGAGGATGAAGGGGATGTAATCGGCGAGGCCGCCGCCGGTGCCGCGAGCGCTGAACACAGCGGCGACACCCTGCGGGCCGCGCCCGATGATGCCGGCGAAGATGATCAGCGACACACCGTTGCCGATGCCGTACTCGGTTATGAGCTCACCGAACCACATCAGCATCACCGTGCCCGCGGTCAGGACCAGCACGATCTGCAGTCTCTGGAACCAGTCGAGCGGGCCGAGGATCGGAGGGCTCGTGTTCTGGAAGAGGACCGTGAAACCGTATGCCTGCCCCGCGCCAAGCGCCACCGTCAGGTAGCGGCTCCAGCGCGTGATGCGGCGCCGACCTGCCTCGCCCTCTTTGGAGATCTCCTTGATGCGCTCGGAGATCACCGTCATCAGCTGCATGATGATCGAGGCGTTGATGTAGGGGTTCATGCCCATGGCGACCACGCTGAATCGCGAGAGGCCGCCTCCTGAGAAGAGGTCCAGGAGGCCGAGGAGGGCCTGGCCCTGGAACAGCTGGGCCAGCGCGGTCTGGCTCGCACCCGGTACCGCGATGTTGGCGAAGAGCCGGAATACGACGAGGATGCCGCCAGTGAACAGGAGCTTGTTGCGAAGCTCTGGCAGCCGGATCGCGTTGACCAGGGCCTCTAGGAGATTCATCTACTCGTCGGGGGGAGCGGCCTCCCCGGGCTCGTCGTTTTCGACTGCAGGTTTGACTCGAGCAGGCTTGCCGGATGCGCGCGGCGCGGGTTCGGGCTTCTCGGCCACAGGCTCCGCTTCCTCAGGCGCCGGCACTCTCTTCGCGGTCTTGGCAGCGGTGCGGCGCGGGCCGATCTTCCGCGGCTCGCCCAGCACTTTGACGCTGCCGCCTCGCGCTTCGATCGCCTCGCGCGCGCTGAGGCTGAACGAGTGGGCTTCGACTGTGAGCTTGCGCTTGAGGTCGCCGGTGCCCAGGATCTTGACCTCCTCGCCAAGACGCGCGAGGCCTGCCTCGGCAAGCAGGGCGCCGTCGACGGTCGTCCCGTCAGCGAAGCGGCTCAGCTTGGAGAGATTGACCACCGCGTAGACCTTGTGGAACGGGTTCTTGAAACCGGGCAGCTTCGGGAGGCGCTGTGACAGAGGCATCTGGCCACCCTCGAAGCCAACGCGAAACCCTTCGCTTCGGGCGTTCTGACCCTTCTGGCCGCGCCCCGAGGTCTTGCCCCTGCCGGATCCTGTGCCGCGGCCGATACGCCGTGACTTGCGGTGGGCGCCTGCGGCCGGCCTGAGGTCGTGCAGCTCCATCAGTTGCCCCTCTGATCCTTCTTGTTCGAGCGCGACCGCCAGATCTTGTAGCGGCTCCGGGCGGGTCGCAGGTAGGGCTCGCCTTCAACCGCGACCAGGAAGTCGACTGCTTTCAACATGCCCCTGACCGCAGGGTTGTCGGGCAGCTCGCGCGTCTGATTCATGCGGCGGAAGCCCAGCGACACGACGGTGGCCTTGATCGAGGGTTTGGCCCCGATCGAGCTCTTTCGGAGAGTTGCCTTCAGCATCTTGCCATCAGGCTTCTCGGCCTTCTCGGCCGGCTTGGCGGTCTTGGTCGGCTTGGCTGTCTTGGTCGCAGCCACTACTTGGTGTCTCCACCGGTGGTCTCGGCCGCTGCGTTGGGGGCCCCGAGCTCGCCCTTGCCTTCCGCCTTGCGGTAGACATTGGCCAGACGCCTGCCGACGATCTGCTCGACCTCTTTGCCGCGCAGCTCCGCGATCTGCTGAACAGTGCGCAGCTGCTGCAGCGCCGCCAGTGTTGCGCGCACCGTGTTGATCGGGTTGTTGGTGCCGTGCGACTTGGTGAGGATGTCCTTGATGCCCGCGGTCTCGATGACGGCGCGCATGGCGCCGCCGGAGATCACGCCGGTTCCCGGCGCGGCCGGCTTGAGCATGATTCGCGCCGACCCCAGCTTGAGGCGGACCTCATGCGGGATCGTGGTGCCGACCATCGGGACGGTGATCATGTTGCGCTTGGCAACCTCCATGCCCTTGCGGATCGCCTCGGTCACCTCGCGCGCCTTGCCGATGCCCGAGCCGACACGCCCGTTCATGTCGCCGACCACGATCAGCGCGCTGAACGAGAACTTACGGCCGCCCTTGACCACCTTGGCCACGCGGTTGACGCGAACAACGCGATCGGCGAGCTCCGAACGCTCTCCGCTCGAGTGAGGGTATCGAGATCCCATTAAAACTCCAGTCCGGCTTCGCGTGCGGCGTCTGCCAGAGCCTTGATTCTGCCGTGGTAGAGGAAGCCGCCCCGGTCAAAGACAACGTTCTTGACGCCGGCTGCCTTGGCTTTGACCGCAATCGCCTTCCCCACCTCGACCGCCTCGGCCATGCCGTTGCCTTTGGATTTGAGGCCGACGGTGGAAGCGGCGGCCAGCGTGCGGCTGCCGTCATCGTCGATGAGCTGCGCGTAAACATGATTGAGGCTGCGGAAGACGGCCAGTCGCGGGCGATCCTTCGTGCCGCTCACATGTACGCGCACGCGCTTGTGGCGCTTCAGCCGGTTGATCTTGCGGTCGGTTTGCTTGATCATCCGGCCGCCTTGGCGCCCTTGCCGGCCTTGCCGGCCTTGCGCCGGATCTTCTCCCCGCGATACATGACGCCCTTGCCCTTGTAAGGCTCGGGGGGTCGCATGCCGCGGATGTTCGCCGCCACCTGGCCGACGTCCTCGATCGAGATCCCGGTCACCGAGAACTTGGTCGGGTCCTGGACTTCGATCGAAACGCCTGGCGGCGGCTTGTACTTGATCGGGTGCGAGTAGCCGAGGCTGAGCACGACGTCATCGCCCTGCTTGGCGACGCGGTACCCGACACCGACCAGCTCGAGATGCTTGGTGAAACCGGTGTTGACGCCCGTGACCATGTTGGCAACCAGGCTGCGGACCAGGCCGTGCAGGGCGCGGTGCTTGTAGCCGTCGGAGGGCCGCTCGAACACGAGCTGCCCGTTGGACTGCTTGACGGTGATGTCCGCCGGCAGGGTGCGTTCGAGCTTGCCCTTCGGCCCTTCGACGACGACGTGGCCCGGCTCCAGGGTGACCTTCACCGCGCCCGGCACGTCGATCGGCAGCTTTCCAATACGAGACAACTTTCTTTCCTAACCCCTACCAGACATAAGCCAAAACCTCGCCGCCCACGCCCTTGCGCAGCGCCTGGCGGCCGCTCATGACGCCTTCGGCGGTGCTGAGGATGGCGACTCCGAGTCCGCCGAGAACCCTTGGGATCTCCGTCTTGCGCGCGTAAACGCGAAGGCCGGGACGGCTGATCCTCTTCACCCCGGAGATCACACGCTCGCGATCCGGCCGAGACTTGAAGATGATACGCATCGTCTGGGATGCCCCGTCGGCTTCGACCTCGAAGCCGGCGATGTAGCCCTCATCCTTGAGCACCCTGGCGATCTCGAGCTTCAGCTTGGAGGCTGGGACCTTGACCTCTGGGTGGCGCGCGGTGTTGGCGTTGCGGACTCGCGTCAGCATGTCTGCGATCGGGTCGCTGATGACTCCGATCGGAGCGCGCTTGACAGGCTTCACCGGCTTGACGGGCTTGGCGACTGCTGTGGCCATCACCAGCTCGACTTCGTCACGCCTGGGATGCGTCCCTCGGCGGCAAGGTTGCGAAAGCAGATTCGGCACATGCCGAACTTGCGAAGGAATGCACGAGGCCGGCCGCAGAGGCGACAGCGGTTGTGAAACCGCACCTTGAACTTCGGATGAACAAGGTCCCTCTTCCAGCGCTCGAGCGATGCTTTCTTAGCCAATCCTCTTTACCTCTTCCTAAATGGCATTCCGAGCCGGGTCAACAGGCTGCGGGCCTCGTCATCGGTGCGGGCTGTGGTCACGATCGACACTTCCAGCCCGCGGAGTTTGTCGATCTTGTCGTAGTCGATCTCAGGAAAAACAACCTGCTCGCGCAGGCCAAGCGAGTAGTTGCCGCGGCCATCGAATCCCTCCGGGCTCACGCCGCGGAAGTCGCGGATTCTCGGCAGCGCGACGTTCAACAGCTTGTCGAGGAAGAACCACATGCGCCGGCCGCGGAGCGTGGCCTTGATGCCGACGGTCTGGCCCGCTCGCAGCTTGAACGCGGCGACCGACTTTCGCGCCTTGATCAGGGCAGGCTTCTGACCCGTGATGGTGACGACATCGCCGACAGCGGCGTCGAGGGCCTTGTCGTTGTCCTTCGCCTCGCCGATGCCGATGTTCACCACGACCTTGGCGACGCGCGGCACCTCCATGGTGTTCGCGTAGTCGAACTCCTTTGTCATCTGTGGGACTACCGTTTCGCGGTACGTCTTCAGCATTCGCGGCGGTCCTTCGGCACGGGTGGAAGGGCCTTGCGACACCGCCGGCTTGGAGTCGGCCTTCTTCTTTTGTGGCTTCTGTGTGCGGACCTTGGTCTTGCTCACTGCGCCTCCGTCTTGCGAACGCGCTCGTACGCCTCGCCGCAGTGGCGGCAGGCCAGGGCGCGCGCGCCCGACTCGAGCACGATGTGCTTGGTGCGCGTCGGCTTCGAGCACGCCGGGCAGAGGAGCATCACGTTCGAGTAGTCGAGGGGCGCCTCGAAGTCGACCACGCCGCCCTGCGCGACGTTGACGCCGCCGCGAGATTGCCCCGCCTTCGTGTGACGCTTCAGGATGTTGACGCCCTTGACCACGATCTTGTGCTTGTCCGGCAGGGTGCGAAGAACCTCGCCGTGCTTGCCCTTGTCCTTGCCGGCCATAACGATCACTGGATCGCCAGGAGCGAGGTCGAGCCAGCGACGCTTGGGTTGAACCTTGTTGGTCAGCATGTGTTGTTTAGAGGACCTCCGGGGCGAGGCTGATGATCTTCATGAAGTTCCGCTCGCGAAGCTCGCGCGCGACCGGACCGAAGATGCGGGTGCCTCTGGGGTTGTTGGCCTGGGCGAGAAGCACGGCGGCGTTCTCGTCGAAGCGGATGAGCGAGCCGTCCGGGCGGCGGTACTCCTTGGTGACGCGAACGACCACCGCCTTGACGACCTCGCCCTTCTTGACCTGGCCGCCCGGCTGCGCCGACTTGACAGTCGCCGTGATGATGTCGCCCACCGAGGCGTACTTGCGGTAGTGGCCTCCGGCCACGCGGATGCACAGGAGCTCCTTGGCTCCCGAGTTGTCCGCGACCTTGAGACGTGTCTCTTGCTGGATCACTTGGCCTTCTCGACGATTTCAAGCACGCGCCAGTGCTTCTCTTTCGAGATGGCGCGGGTTTCGGTGATGCGTACGAGGTCGCCGACGCCGCACTCGTTCTTCTCGTCGTGGACCTTGAACTTCGTGCGCTGTCGGACAGTCTTCTTGTACAGGCGGTGCGCCTTGGCCGAGCCGACCTGGACGATGACGGTCTTATCCATCTTGTCGGAGATCACTGTGCCCAGCCGGACCTTGCGCTGGCCGCGCGTGGAATCATCGACCGTGCCCTGTGCCTTTGCTTGCGTCGGTGTCGAAACGCTCATGCGCCCTTCTCCGCCTTGGCCTTCGTCACCTTCGCGCCGCGCTTGGGTTTGGGTTCATCGTCCTTGGCCGAGCTGACCGCTGCCTTGGCCGCGACCTTCTTGGCCTTCGGCTCGGCGACAGCCACGGTGATGGCCTCGGGCGCGACCTGCGCGACGATGCCGAAGGCTCGCTCCTGGAGCACGGTCATGATGCGCGCGATGTCGTGGCGCACCTTGGAGATCTGGCTCGAGTTCTCCAGCTGGCCCACGGCGTGCTTGAACCGAAGCTCATAGAGCTCCCTGCGCGCTGCCTTGAGCTTGCCGCCAAGCTCGTCGACCTCGAGCACTCTCAACTCGTCAACCTTCATCTGGCCGCTCCCGCCGCAGCCGAGTCCACGCTCACGAAGCGGGTCTTGATCGGCAGCTTCGACGCGGCCAGCTTCATGGCTTCTTTCGCGATCTCCTGGGTGACACCGCCCATCTCGAACAGGACGCGTCCCGGCTTGACCACGGCCACCCAGCCTTCGGGGTTGCCCTTGCCGGAACCCATGCGGGTCTCGGCCGGCTTCTTGGTGATGGATTTGTCAGGGAACACGCGGATCCAGATCTGACCGCCGCGCTTGACGTGGCGGGTCATCGCCCGGCGGGCCGCTTCGATCTGGCGGTTGCTCATCCAGCACGCCTCCATCGCCTGCAGGCCGAAGTCGCCGAACGCGACGGTGGCGCCTCGCGTGGCGATGCCCTTGCGGCGACCGCGGTGCATCTTGCGGTACTTGACGCGCTTCGGCATCAACATCAGCTCTTGTCCTTCGTAGTTTTCTTGGCCGCCGGTTTGGCGGCTGCCTTGGCTGGCTTGGCGACCTTGGCCGCAGCCTTCGGCTCGGCTTTCGCCTTGCCAGCCGTGGCGGTCTTGGCTGGAGCCTTGGTCGCGGTCGTCGCCTTGGCGGTGGGCTTCACGACTTCGGTCTTGGGTCTGGGCACGCGCGCCTTCGGCTCTTCAGCGACCGCCTGAGCGGCCGGCTTGGCGGCGGCGCGTGTGCGCTTCGGCGCGGCCGTGGTCTCGACCGCTTCCGTCTTCGCCGTTTCGAGCAACGCCGTGTCGATCTTCTCGGGGACCAGCTGGTCGGCGACTATTTCGGGGATCTCCGGTTGCGGCGCGATCTGATCGGCGATTGGAGCGCCGTCGGCGGTGACAGGCAGCTTCTTCAGCGGCACGGCCACGTCTTTGTAGATCCAGCATTTGACACCGATCGCGCCGAAGGTCGTGCTCGCCGTGGCGCGGCCGAAGTCGATGTTGGCACGGAGGGTGTGCAGCGGAACGCGACCCTCACGGTCCCACTCGCGACGCGCCATCTCAGCACCGCGCAATCGGCCACCGCAGTAAATGCGCACGCCCTTGGCGCCTGAGCGCATCGTGCGCAGGATCGCCTGCTTCATCGCTCGCTTGTAGCTGATTCGGCGCTCGATCTGCGAAGCGATGTTCTCTGCGACGAGCTGGGCGTCCAGCTCTGGCTGCTTGATCTCCTGGATCGAGATGCGCACCCGGTTGCCGAAGCGCTTTTCGAGATCCTCGCGCAGCTGATCAACCGACGCGCCGCCCTTGCCGATCACGATGCCCGGCTTGGCGGTGTGGATGGTCACCGTCAACTGAGCGTTGGACGATCGCTCAGTCTCGATCTTGGCGATACCCGCGTTGCGCAGGCGAGCCAGGATAACCCGGCGCATCTCCAAGTCCTCGTGCAGCATCTTCGTGTAGTCCTTGGGGTTGGCGAACCAGTTCGCCTCCCATGGCCTGAAGACGCCAAGCCGGAACGCGTTTGGATGAACTTTATGACCCAACTATTTCTTATCCTCGGCGCGGTCTTCGACGACCGCTGTGATGTGGCAGGTGCGGTGGAAGAACTCGTGCGCCATGCTTCGGCTGACCGGCCGGCGGCGCTTGAAGGTGGGGCCCTCGTCGATGAAGACCTGCTTGAGCACGAGGTCGTCGCGGTTCAGGTTGAAGTTGTGCTCGGCGTTGGCCGCAGCCGACTTGATCGCCTTGGCGACGTCGCGGGCGGCGTGCTTGGGCGAGAACTCGAGCTGCGCGAGGGCATCCGACACCTTCATACCCTTTACGGAGTCGGCTACGAGCCTCGCCTTGCGTGGCGCGCGCCGGACAAACCTCTGCACTGCTGAAACTTCCATCGTTGCCACTCTTCTCTACTTCACGCCAGTTGACTTTTCGGTGTGGGTACCGTGGCCGCGGAAGTGGCGCGTGGGGGCGAACTCGCCCAGCCGGTGGCCGACCATGTTCTCGCTGATGAACACGGGCACGTGCTTGCGCCCGTCGTGCACCGCGATCGTGTGCCCGACCATGTCCGGGTAGATCACGGACGCGCGCGCCCAGGTGCGGATCACCTTCTTGTCTTTGGACGCGTTCATCCGATCGATCTTCTCCTTGAGCGGAGCGCTGATGAACGGTCCCTTCTTCAGTGAGCGTGACAACTACTTTTTGCGTCCTTTCTTTTCACGGCGGCGGATGATCAGCTTGTCGGAGGCCTTCTTCGGCTTGCGCGTGCGATAGCCGAGGGCGGGCTTGCCCCATGGAGTCTTCGGGTTGCCACCCGGTCCGGTCTTGCCCTCACCACCACCATGCGGATGGTCGCGGGGGTTCATCGTCGAACCGCGGACTGTCGGCCTTATGCCCAGCCACCGACTGCGGCCTGCCTTGCCGCCTGACTCGTTCTCGTGCTCGATATTACCGACCTGGCCGATCGTAGCCTGGCATCGGACGTGGATGCGGCGCAATTCTCCCGACGGCATGCGGACGACGGCGTAGTCGCCCTCCTTGGCCAGGAGCTGCGCGGAGGCGCCGGCGGACCTGACCAGCTGGCCGCCTCTGCCCAGGGTGAGCTCGATGTTGTGGATGGTCGAACCGACAGGAATGCTGGCGAGCGGGATCGCATTGCCGATGCGGACCGGCGCGTCCTCGCCACTCTCAATCGGGTCGCCGACCTTCAGGCCGAGCGGCGCGAGGATGTAGCGCTTCTCGCCGTCCTTGTAGTGGATGAGCGCGATTCGAGCGCTTCGGTTGGGGTCGTACTCGATGGTCGCGACGCGGCCCTCGACTCCGTGCTTGTCGCGCTTGAAGTCGATCTTCCGGTAGAGCTTGCGATAGCCCCCGCCCTGGTGGCGCGTCGTGATGCGGCCCTGATTGTTGCGCCCCGCGTGCGACGGGATCGACTCGATGAGCGTCTTCTCCGGCTCATCGGTGGTGATCTCATCGAACCCGGAGATCGTCATGAAGCGACGCCCTGGGCTGGTTGGCTTGAACTTTCGCAATGGCATTGGTTCTATACGCTCCCGAACAGCCCTTCGATCTTCTGGCCGGGTCCAAGAGTCACGATTGCCTTCTTCCAATCGGCGGTGTGGCCGATCGATCCGGCGCGGCGCATGCTTCGGCGCTTCTTGCCTCGCATGCTCACCGTGTTCACATCCCTGACCTTGATTCCCTGCGTCTCGTACTGCTCCTCGAGGGCCTTCTTGATCTCGGTCTTGGAGGCCTGCGGTGACACGCGGAACGTGTACCGGCCCTGTGTGTAGAGCTGATAGGTGCGCTCGGTGATGACCGGGCCGATCACGATCTCTGAGGCTGCCCTGGTCGTCACTTCGCGTCCTCGTTCTCGACGTGGTCGATTGCGTGGTTGGCGTGGGCGTTGGACCTGGACCGGGATTGGGGCCGGCCGAAGTTGTCCTCAAGCAGCTCCAGGCAATCCTTCGCGATCAGGAGGTAGGTGTGGGTGAAGAGGTCGCGGATGTTGAGGTTGCGGGCGAGGATGATCTTCGATCCCTTGAGGTTCTCGAATGAGCGGCTGACCACGTAGCTTGGCGCGGGAAGGACGATCAACGTTGTGTCGTCGAATCCAATCGCCTCGATGAGATCCTTGGCCTGCTTCGTTCGCGGTTCCTCGAAACCGAAGCCGTCGATCACTCTCACGCGGCCTTCGATCGCCTTCTGCGACAGGGCTGAGCGAAGCGCCAGGCGGCGCATCTGCTTCGGCATTCGCTGGCTGTAATCCCTCGGGTGCGGTCCGAAGACCACGCCGCCACCCTTCATCGACGGTTCGCGGATGGAGCCGTGGCGGGCGCGCCCGGTTCCCTTTTGACGGTACGGCTTGGCGCCTCCACCCGAAACCTCGCCTCTCCTCTTGGTCGAGGCGGTGCCCTGGCGCGCGTTCGCCATCTGCCGCACATACGCCTGGTGCATCACCGGCGCGTTCGGTTCCTCGGAAAAGATCTCCTCGGGCAGCTGGATCTGGCCTTGCGATGAGCCGGCCGAATCGAACAGCGGCACCTGGAGCGGATCCTCATTTTCCTTGTCTGCACGCTTGGTCGCTTTCGCCTTGGTGGCCGAGACCTTGTTGGTGCGCTTCGACACGGCCTTCGAGGTTCGCGCCGTCGCAGCCTTCTTGGCCGCGGTACTTTTTGCGACCGGCTTGGCTGCAGCCCGCGTCACAGGTTTCTTAGCTGGTTTCTTGGCCGCCATCAGACCTTTCGTCCTGTCGGCTTGCCGGCTGGGCCCTTGACCTTCTGCGGCTTGGTCGATTGGCGAACGAGAACGAGCGCACCCTTGCCGCCTGGAACGCCGCCTTCGACGAGGAGCAGGTTCCGCTCTGCGTCCACTCGCACGATCTTGTAGGCGCGCGCGGTGGTCCGTACGTTGCCCATCTGTCCCGCCATGCGCACGCCCTTGAAGACACGCGCTGCGTCGGTGGCGCCGATGGCGCCCGGCTGCCTCACATTCATCGAGCCATGCGACTCGGGACCGCGGCTGAACTTGTGCCTCTTGATGAGTCCCTGGAATCCCTTGCCTTTGGAATGGGCGGTGACGTCTACGATCTCGCCCGCGGCGAAGATCTCGGCCTTCAGCTCCTGCCCAGTCTCGAGACCGTCGTATCCACGAATCTCGACGACCTGCCTGTGTGGCTCGAAGCCCGCCTTCTTGAACTCACCGAGGAGTGCCTTGGTGAACTTCTTCTCGGGCGCGATCTCGAATGCGATCCGCGCGGCCGTGTAGCCGTCTTTTTCCGTTGTGCGCAGACCGAGAACTTTGCAAGGGCCAGCCTCGAGAACGGTTACCGCTGAGGTCGTGCCATCAGGGTTGAACAGCTGGGTCATTCCCAGCTTTCGTGCCAGCAGGCCCTTCACGACTTGATCTCGATGCTGACGCCGGCCGGAAGGCTGAGTCGCATCAGAGCGTCGACCACGCGCGGGTTGGGGTCGAGGATGTCGATGATGCGCTTATGCGTGCGCATCTCGAACTGCTCACGTGAGTCCTTGTCAATGAACGGTGAGCGGATGACGGTGAGCTTGGAGATCTCGGTCGGAAGAGGGATGGGACCCGCTGTGCGCGCGTTCGTACGGCGTGCGGTGTCCACGATCTTGTCCGCAGCCTGATCCAGCACTCTGTGGTCGTAGGCCTTGAGCCGGATCCGAATTTTTTGCGCCACTTCGCGAGCCCTTTCCCCTTCTTCTTACTTGATGACTTCCGTGGCGACGCCGGCGCCCACGGTCTTGCCGCCTTCGCGGATGGCGAAGCGCAGCCCCTGCTCGATGGCGATCGGCTCACCGAGAGTGATCTCCATTACGACGTTGTCGCCCGGCATGCACATCTCGACGCCCTCGGGGAGCTTGACCTCGCCCGTGACGTCGGTGGTGCGCATGTAGAACTGCGGGCGGTAGCCGGTGAGGAATGGTGTGTGACGGCCACCCTCTTCCTTGGTCAGGACGTAAACCTGAGCAAGAAACTGCGTGTGGGGCTTGATCGAACCGGGCTTGCAGAGCACCTGCCCACGCACCACGTCTTCGCGCTTGACACCACGCAGTAGCGCACCGACGTTGTCACCGGCCTGGCACTCGTCCATGTCCTTGTGGAACATCTCGATAGCGGTCACGACCGTCTTCGTACTGTTCGGGTGAATCCCGACGATCTCGATTTCCTCGTTCCTCTTGAGCCTGCCACGCTCCACCCGGCCGGTGGTCACGGTGCCACGACCCTCGATGGTGAACACGTCTTCGATCGGCATCAGGAACGGCCTGTCAACGGGGCGCTCGGGCTCGGGGATGTAGGTGTCGACGGCGTCCATCAGCTCCATGATCTTTGGGCTCCACTCGGGGTCTCCCTCGAGCGCCTTGAGCGCGGAGATGCGAACGATTGGGATGTCGTCTCCGGGGTACTCGTACTTGGTGAGGAGCTCGCGCAGGTCGAGCTCGACCAGCTCGATGAACTCCTTGTCGTCGACCATGTCGCACTTGTTGAGCGCGACTACCAGGAACGGAACGCCGACCTGGCGCGCGAGGATGATGTGCTCGCGGGTCTGCGGCATGGCGCCGTCGTTGGCGGCCACGACGAGGATTGCGCCGTCCATCTGGGCGGCGCCGGTGATCATATTTTTGATGTAATCCTGGTGTCCCGGGCAGTCCACATGCGCGTAGTGGCGCTTCTCGGTCTCGTACTCGACGTGAGTGATCGAGATTGTGATGCCACGAGCCTTCTCTTCAGGCGCCTTGTCGATCTGGTCGAACGCCTGGAATTGCGCCAAACCCTTCTCTGACAAAACCCTTGTGATGGCAGCCGTCAGCGTCGTCTTGCCATGGTCGATGTGACCGATGGTCCCGACGTTAAGGTGAGGCTTGGTCCTCTCGAACTTCTTCTTCGCCACTGTTTCCTCCTAACTAACTTCGCGACGTGGTACGGCGGCCGACAGCTTCGGCCAGGTTTCCGGGCATCTCTGCGTAGTGACTGAACTCCATCGAGTAGGTCGCGCGCCCTGAGGTCATAGACCGAAGTTCGGTAGCGTAACCGAACATCTCAGCGAGGGGCACGCTCGCCTTGACGTTCTGTGACGTTCCGCGTCCCTCCATGCCGAGGATGTGACCGCGGCGTGAGGAAAGATCGCCCATCACGTCTCCGAGGTGTTCCTCGGGCATGACGACGTCTACTTTCATGATCGGCTCGAGCAAATAGGGCTGAGCCTTGTGCATGGCATCTTTGACCGCCATCGACCCGGCTATGTGGAACGACATCTCGCTGGAGTCGACAGCGTGGTAGGAGCCATCGACCAGGGTGACGATGATATCGACCACCGGGTAACCGCCGACCACGCCCGATTGGAGGGCCTCCCGGATGCCCTTCTCGACGGCGGGGATGTACTCGCGTGGGATACGTCCCTGCGTGATCTTGTCCTCGAAGACGAAGCCGCTTCCGGTCTCGCCGGGACGAACATCCACCTCGGCGTGGCCGAACTGGCCCTTGCCGCCTGACTGGCGGATGAAGCGCCCGACTCCATGCGCCGGTCGCTTGATCGCTTCCTTGTACGAGACCTGCGGCTTGCCCTGGTTCGCGTCTACCTTGAACTCGCGCATCAGCCGGTCGATGATGATCTCGAGGTGCAGCTCGCCCATGCCGGCGATGATGGTCTGACCCGTCTCGTCGTCGGTGTGGACCTTGAACGTCGGGTCTTCTTCGGTGAGGCGCTGCAGCCCGATGCCGAGCTTGTCCTGGTCGACCTTCGTCTTGGGCTCGATCGCCACCGAGA
>JBDUAO010000139.1:0-6784 GCA_040004595.1 Candidatus Dormiibacterota bacterium
GCGTAGGGCTTCCAGGTGGTGGCCGGTGTGCCGGCGGCTGCCGACGAGCCCGATGAAGCGTGGCTCGCCCGGCAGGAGGGCCTCCAGGGCCTGGACCAGATCCTCGGCGTCGTGATCCGTATGGACCGCATACACCTCGGAGCCAAAGGTTGCCTGGAGGTCGTCCAGCGAGCCGACAGCCACGGGCCAATCGGCACCCGTCAGCCGCTCCCGCCGGGTTTCCACCAGCACAGTCCGGAATCCCGCCTCCGGGGCCAGGCGCAAAAGTGATCTGGCCACCGGAGTCGCGCCGAACACGACCAGTGTGGGAGCCGGAGCGTGTGGTTCGAGGTAAACCTCTATGGAGCCGAGTTCGTGCCGGTAGGTTCGAAGGACCGGTGTTCCCGTCTCGGCGATGCCATTCGCGTCGGCCAGGGCGGCCGCATCGAACTCGCTGCAACCCAATGTTCCCGCCAACGTCGCGGTGCGCGAGGTGAGAAGCTTCGCACCAGGTTGTGATGGCGGCTCGCCGCCGAGCCTGATGACAGTTGCCAGCAACACCTCCTCGCCTTGGGAGATGCGCCGCGCCAGCTCCTCCTCGACGCTAGGCACTGACGCCCGACCGCATGAGCACCGAAGAGATGATCCCCCGCGCGCGATTCACCTCGTCATCACTGGTGGCGTAGCCGGTGGTCAATCGCAAGCTGCCCAGGGCCTCGTCAAGGCTGAGGCCCATCGCGAGAAGGACGTGCGAGGGATCGAGAGAACCGGACGCGCACGCCGAGCCGCTTGACGAAGCCACCCCCGCCATGTCGAGGGCGAGCAGGACGTCTTCGCCCCGCCGGCCGGTGAACGCGCACGTTGCGAAGTTCGGCAGGCGCTGCTCGGCTCCGGTAATGCGCCCACCCATCTCCAATAGGAGAGCGCGTAGGGACCCGGCTTGTTCGCGCGCGCTTCGAAATCGAGCATCGCGATCGCGAACGCACACCGCCAGTGCGGCCGAGATGGCGACAGCCGCGGACACATCCTCGTAGCCGGCTCGCCGTCCCCATTCCTGAGGGCCGCCATAAATCTGCGGATCGAGGCGCACCCCGTCTTTGACGAACAGGATGCCGCCGCGGCCGGCTCCGAGCTTGTGGCCGCTGAGCGACACGAGGTCGGCGCCGCCCGGGATTGGAATCCATCGAGGTCCGGCGCACGCATCCACGTGAACTAGAGCTCCGAGCTCGTGCGCCCGAGCAATCACGTCCGACACTGGCTGGACCGTTCCGACCTCATTGTTAGCGAGGCCGATCGAGACAAGTGCTGCCCCACGAGGAATCGAATTGGCATCGGCCCGCGCGAATGCGTCGACCTCGGTAATCCGGACCGTGCGGCCCTCTGACTCGAGGCGTCGGACCGCGCCAAGCACCGCCTGATGCTCGGCTGCCCATGTGACGATGACACCGTCCTTCGACAAGCGTCGCGCCGCGCCAAACAGAGCCAGGTTGACGGACTCGGTGCCCGATGAGGTGAAAGTTATCTCGGTGCGGTCGGCATCCAACGCGGCGGCGGCGGTGTCACGCGCTCGATCCAACGCGGCACGCGCCGAGCGGCCCTCGGCGTGCAGGCTTGATGGATTGGCGTCGAGCTGGTCGCCCAACGCTTCGAGAACCTCATCAAGAACCGGCGCGGATCCAGCGTCGTCGAGGTAAATGCGGCTCATGCCCAGGGTGCGCGCATTCGCTGCGCTACGAGTTAGCCGCGGCTGTGGTCGGGCTGTTGGATGAGTTCTGTCAGCGTGCCCTGGAAGGTCTTGAGCATCAGATGAAGGTCGATCATCTCGTCGACGCTGATCGGCTCACGTGCAACCACCGGCGCGGCCGCGCTGTCCGCGTCGATGCTCTCGATATCCTCGACCGCGCCGCCCGCTATTGCGAGCACCACGATGAACGTCACCTGGCACTGGGCGCAGGTGACCTGGAGGTGGAAACGCTCCTCCTCGTGGCTGAGGACCTGCACATCGCAACCCTTAAGGCTGCGTCCGCACACCGGGCAGTTGTAAAACCGCGCACGGTCGCGGATGAACTCGATGATGCTCATCGCAAAAACATCTTACGCCGCTAGCGACGGCCTTCGATGCACGTGCAGCCACGGGCGCCGACCTCGGCGGCATGGACGGTGCCCGCCGGTATGACCATGCGGTCGCCGGCGCTCAATTCGAGACGCTCCGCCGTGTCTTCGAGCACGAACGCTATGGAGCCTGCCACGCAATACAACACCTTCTCGTAGCCATGGCTGTGAGGCGGGTATTTGTCACCCGGTCCGTTTGACCACAAGTAGCAGTCGCCCGCCTCCTGGCGCAGCCTGGTCATCAGGTCCTCGGAGGTGGGCACCATCACGATTCTAAGATGGCGGGGTGAGGCCTCGATTCCTTGCCGACTGCAACGTCGGACGCTTGGCGCGCTGGCTGCGCGCGCTGGGTTACGACGCTTCGTATCACGCGCGAATCGGAGACGCCGAGCTGGTTCGCGAGGCGGCCGCCGAGAGCCGTGTCCTGCTCACGCGCGATCGGGACCTGACCAAGCGACGGGTGATCCAAAGTGGAGTCGTGCGGGCCATCCTCATTCGCGATGACGAGGTGACCAAGCAGCTTCGCCAGGTCTTCGGCGAGCTCCGCCTCGAGCTCAAGGAGGCGCTCACGCGGTGCATCGAGTGCAACTCGGAGCTACAGACCCGCGTGCCGTCCGCAGTCGCCGAACGCGTGCCGCCGTACGTACGCCAAACGCAGTCGCGCTACTCCGAATGTCCGGACTGCGGACGGATCTACTGGGCGGGGACCCACTGGCAACACATGCGCGAGGTCCTGGCCGGGCTTTGAGGGACGTCCTTCGTAAGCTGCTGGCTGGGGAGCTGACCGAGGACGAAGCGGTGACGCAGCTGCGGACGCTGCAGCTCGAGGAGCTCGGCGGACGAGCGCGGCTCGATCTCGGGCGTTTCCTGCGCCGCGGGCTCCCCGAGGTTGTTCTGGCCAGCGGCAAATCGCCTGCCGACGCGGCTCGACTCGCCGTGGCCATGGCCGAGCGCCAGGGTCAGGGCCTCATCAGCCGGATGTCCGACGCACACAGATCGGCGCTTGTGGATGCTGCAGCGGCCGCCGGAATGCAGGTGATCGAGTATTCGGATTCGGCGCGCGCTGTACGCCAAGGATTCACCCCAGAGCCGGTCGGCGGCAAGGTCGGCCTGCTCACCGCGGGCACCTCCGACATGCGCGCGGCGGATGAAGCCAGGATGGTCGTGGAGTCGTGCGGGCTCGAGGCGCGGCTGGAGGCTGACCTTGGCGTGGCCGGTCTGCATCGGTTTGTCGGCCCGCTCGCATCCACTCTCGAGTGGGGCGCCGATGTCGTCATCGTCGCGGCAGGCATGGACGGCGTGCTGCCGGGCCTTGTCGCCGGTCTGATCGACGTGCCCGTCATCGGGCTGCCTGTGTCGACCGGTTACGGCCGTGGGGGCGCCGGTGAGGCGGCGCTCAACACGATGCTGCAGTCATGCTCGACAGGGCTGGTCGTTGTCAACATCGACAACGGCGTCGGAGCCGGCGCGGCCGCCGTGCTGATCGCTCAGCGCCGCTTGCGCGGTCGGAGCCAGGCAACTACCGCGAAGACGATCGAGCCGAGTATCAGCAGGCCAAAGAAGATCGGAAACGCAGCTCGAGACAATTCCGGCCCGGCGACCAGGCCAAATGACAGGGCCGCCACCATGACAACCAAGCCCACCCACGTCGCCAGCCACGGAAAGCCTCGGCGGCGGCGGCCGTAAAAGAGCAGCCACAGCGCGCTCGGCCGTTTCTTCGGTTCGCTCACAGCAGAGTGGGCAGCTCGGCGAGCGATGCGATTGTCGGAATGCCTGGCGCTGGAATTTCCGAAGCGTGCGCCGTGCATAGGATCGCCCGCATTCCGATTGCACGCGGGCCCTCGTAATCCTCCCGCACCCGGTCGCCCACAAACAGCGCCCGCTCCGCCGCAACCCCGACCGCCTCGAGCGCGGCGCGATAGATTTCCGGCGCCGGCTTGCGGCGGCCGAACTGGCTGGAGAAAAGGACCACGTCCATGAGCTGCGCGATTCCATTTGACTCCACCTGGCGGTGCATCATCTCGGGCGGAAATGGGGCGTTCGAACACACCGCACGCTTGATGCCCTGCTCTTTGAGCCACAAGAGCACCGGCACTGCGTCGCGGTCGACCTGCACTGCTCGGTCCCAGCACTGCTGCTCGGCGTCGAGAATCTCGTGGAGCAGCTCGCCTGGAAGGTCAAGGCCTGCCCGCAGCCACGCGGCCCGATAAATTTCCGTGTAGGTGACCTCGTTTTCGTCGGGGCTGTCGATGTGCTCCTCGAGCGGCATTAGCACGTCGCGCAGGAGGGCGTCCGCCGCCGGAGCGGGAGCGCCCAACGTCCGTTCGATGCGCGGGCGAAAGCGCGCCAGAACGGCGAGCAGCTCGTCGGTCGGGTAATCGAAGGTGACCAGCGTCCGGCCGTAGTCGAAAAGTACCGCTTCAACGCTGGGGCGCGCTGGCGCGGCGTCCAGGTTCGGCCTTACTGATTGCATCCGCATATCCTGAGCGCGTGGCTCACGCGAAACGATTGACGCACCTGGACGAACGCGGTGCCGCACACATGGTCGACGTGGCCGCGAAACCAGAGACTGTCCGAGAAGCGCTGGCCGAGTGTGTGGTGCGGATGGCGCCGGGCACCCTGCGAGCGGTAAAGGAAGGAACCTCCAAAGGCGATGCGATCCAGGTGGCGCGAGTGGCGGGCATAATGGCCGCCAAGCGAACCTCTGAGCTCATTCCGCTTTGCCATCCGCTGGCGCTGTCCAGCGTGACGCTCGATTTCGAGTTCGTTCGGGGAGCAGTGCGCGTCCTGGCAAGAGCGCGAGTGGTCGGGCAGACCGGCGTGGAGATGGAGGCGCTGACAGCGGCGGCGGTGGCGGGACTGACGCTCATCGACATGACGAAGGGCATCCAGCGCGGCGTTTCGATCGAGTCGGTCCGATTGCTCGAGAAGTCGGGCGGCCGCTCCGGGACGTGGAAGCGACCAGCCGCCAAGGCCGGGCGTTGAGCAAGGCTCACGTAATCACCGTCAGCGATGGCGTCTTTCACGGCCACCGTGAAGACCAGAGTGGCCCCGGGCTGGTCACCCGGTTGAGAGCCGGCGGGTTCGAGATCGGCGATCCCGAGGTCGTCCCCGACGAGATGGAGCGAATCGCGGACGCGATTGAGACTGCGATCACCCGGGGGGCCGACGTCGTCGTGACCACCGGTGGAACGGGGCTGGGGCCTCGCGATGTCACGCCGCAGGCGACCGCGGCTCTCATCGAATATGAGGTGCCCGGGATAGCGGAGGAGATGCGGCGCGCCGGCCTGGCAAGCACTCCGATGGCGGCCTTGTCGCGATCGTTGGCCGGCGTGCGAAGCCAGGCTCTGATCATCAACGTGCCGGGCAGCTTCAAGGGAGCAACCGAGTCGCTCGAGGCCGTGATGCCAATGCTGGGCCACGCGGTCAAGCTGTTGCACGGCGACACCGCGCATTGACGCCCCACGGCGGTGCGCCGGGCGGTGGCTTCGCTGTGCCCCACGCTGCGAGGCGGGACGCTTCCCTGAAGCCGGAATGAATTTAAACGCCGACCTGGGTGAGGGCGGCGGCGCCGACGAGGCCATTCTCGGATTGGTGGACAGTGCCAATGTGGCTTGCGGAGCGCATGCCGGGTCGATATCGATCGCGATCGCCACCGCTTTGCGCTGCCGGCAGTTGGGAGTCGAAATCGGTGCGCATCCCGGTTACGACGACCACGAGAGATTCGGCCGGGTGGAGTCCGCGCTTTCTGCGGAGGAGATCGAAGCCCTTGTCGCATACCAGGTGGCCGGCCTGGCAGCGGTGGTCCCCATCGCGTACGTCAAGGCTCATGGAGCTCTGTATCACCGATGCCAGCGCGATCCAGCGGCTGCCGACGCTGTGGCGCGGGTCGCCAGGGCACACGGAGTGGGCTTGCTTGGCCAGCCGGACTTCGAGATCCTCGCCGCGGCCCGCCGCGCCGGCATACCCGCTTATCGCGAGGGCTATGCGGACCGGCTGATGATGCCCGACGGCAGCCTTGCCCCTCGGACGCACCCCGGCGCCCTGCTGGATCCGCCCGCGGCCGCGACGCAAGCTGTCCACCTCGCCCGGTCCGGACGCTTCGACTCCATCTGCGTCCACGGCGACACCCAGAGCGCCGCGGAGACAGCAGCGCGCGTGCGGCAAGCCTTGCGCGAAGCCGGGGCGGAGACGAGGGCGCTGGCGCAGGGTTGAGCCATGGCGGCGTCATCATCAGCGAGCTGCACGAGCTCGAGGAGCTGCGCGAGCTCCAGGCCCTGCTGGCGGCGATCTGGGACAGGCCGGACGACCCGCCTATCAACGCCGACCTGCTCAGGGCCCTGGCTTATTCGGGTAACTACGTCGCCGGCGCTCGGGTCAATGGGCGCCTGGCCGGCGGGCTGGTGGGTTGGCTGGGGGTGCGCGTGGCCAACGAGCTCCACATGCACTCGCACATCCTTGGTGTCGCCGCGGGCAACCAGGTCGCCGGTGTGGGATTCGCGCTCAAGCAGGATCAGCGTCGTTGGTGCCTGGAGCGGGGACTCAAGACAGTGGAATGGACGACGGACCCCCTGGTTCGCCGCAACGCCTATTTCAACCTGACCAAGCTGGGAGCTCGTGCGAGCGAGTACCTGGTCAATTTCTACGGCGCGATGACCGACGGACTGAACGCCGGCGAAGAATCAGACCGTCT
>JBDUAO010000140.1:0-6773 GCA_040004595.1 Candidatus Dormiibacterota bacterium
GGCCAGAAGTCCTGGGACACAGTTCCAAGCCCGACCATCCAGACGCCGACCGACGCCATTGTCAAGATCGACACCGCCACGATTTGCGGCACCGACCTGCACATCCTCAAAGGCGATGTGCCCGCGGTGAAGGCAGGGACCATCCTGGGCCATGAGGCAGTCGGCACTGTGGTCGAGACCGGGTCCGCCGTCACCAACTTTCAGATCGGGGACCACGTCCTGGTGTCGTGCATCACGTCATGCGGGAGCTGCCGTTTCTGCAAGGAGGCCCGCTACGGGCAGTGCATCGGCGGCGGCGGGTGGATCTTCGGCCACCTGATCGATGGGCTCCAGGCCGAGTACGCCAGGGTCCCATTTGCCGACAACTCGCTGTACAAGATTCCCTCGGGACTCACGGACGAGCAGGTGCTGTTCCTCTCCGACATCCTCCCGACCTCGTTCGAGGTGGGAGTCCTCAACGGAGGGGTGAAGCCGGGCGACACCGTTGCCATCGTGGGCGCGGGCCCGATCGGCTTGGCTGCCGTCATGACCGCGAAGCTGTACACGCCGGCGCAGATCGTGGTCATCGACCTCGACGACGGCCGGCTGGCGAAGGCGAAGGAGTTTGGCGCTGACGTCACCATCAACAACGGCCGCGAGGATGCGGTCAAGCGAGTCCTCGAGCTGACCGGAGGTTTCGGAGCCGATGTGGCCGTCGAGGCCGTCGGCATCCCATCAACGTTCGAGCTGGCCGCGGAGCTGATCCGCGCCGGTGGCAAGCTTGCCAACGTGGGCGTGCACGGAAAGCCCGCGACGCTCCATCTGGAGAAGCTCTGGATCAAGGACGTCACGATCACGACAGGGCTGGTGGACACTCGCACCATCCCGCAGCTGCTCTCACTGATCGAGGGCGGCAGGCTCGACCCGACCGTGCTCGCCACCCATCACTTCCCTATGGCCCAGGCGATGGAGGCATACGAGGTGTTTGGCAACGCCGCGAAGACCCACGCGCTCAAAGTCGTCCTCACTGGCATCCCGGTCTCGAAGGAGACCCATTCAAAGGTCGAGGTCACAGCCTCGGTCTGACTTCAAGCGGGCCGGGGCGCAGCGCCCCGGCCGCAACCCAGGCTTTTGCTGGCGGCGCGTGGCGGCTAGACTGCAGCGGAGAAATCCCAATGTAAGTCGGGCCGGCACGACCGGCGAAGGAAGGAGCGATGAACGGGAAGCAAACCACTCATAGGGTGATCGCCGCCGTTGGGGTCCTCGCGTTGCTGGTCGTCGCGTGCGGCGGCCGCACCACCGGCGGTACCCAGGGAGGGCAGCAGCTGGCCGTCACCACCAAGGCCGGGACGAAGCCCGTCGACAAGGTCGTCTGGGCTGTCTACCGTGACGTCAACTCGCTCGATCCGATCTACGCGTTCGACTACCCGGAGAACACGACCGACTCGCTCCTCTACGAGTCCTTGCTGCGCCAGGCTCCTGACGGCTCGGTCGGGCCTGGCCTCGCCACGATGACGAGCCCCGACCAGAACACGATCGTCCTTACCCTCAAGCCAGGAGTCAAGTTCTGGGACGGCAACCCCGTCACTCCTGACGATGTGGTCTACAGCCTGAACCGCAACATCGACACGAAGCTCGCCGGCTTCTACCCCGCGGTGTTCACTCGTGTCCAGTCGATCACCGCGACCGGCGCCAACGAGGTGACCATCAAGATGAAGCAGCCCGACTACTGGTTCATCGGTGAGCTGGCGTCGATCCCGGCGATGATCATCGAGAAGTCTTTTGCGCTCGCGCAGGGCAGCAACTACGGCACACCTGCGGGCAAGATCATGGGCACCGGCGCCTACAAATTCCAATCCTTTACCCCCGGGGTTGCGGTGGTCATGGTTCGCAACGACAACTACTGGGACTCGACCGTGAAGCCGCTTGTCCGCGAGATCGACATCAAGGGCGCTCCGAACGACGCATCGCTCACGTCGGCGTTGATCACGGGCAGCATCAACGGCTCATTTACCCAGTCGCTCACCACGCTCGACCAGCTGAAGACAAACAAGGCGGTCACGGTGACCTACGGCCCGGGCTGGTACACGGACGCCTTCATCGTCAGCAACCTCAAGGGCCCGCTCGGCGACGTCCGCGTGCGCCAGGCGCTGTCGCTGGCGCTTGACCGCAAGGGTCTCGTCGACGCCATCTACAAGGGCACCGCCACGATACCGAAGTGGATCTCCAATTCCGGCACCTTCGGTTACGGCAAGAGCGCGTTCCAGGCGGCGTACGACGCGTCGCCGGACATGAACCAGGACCTGACCAAGGCCAAGCAGCTGATCGTTGACGCGGGCGCGACCGGCAAGTCGATAACGATCGGCATGTCGAGCGAGCTGACGGGCATCTCGATCGAGGCGGCGGCCCTGAAAGCCGCCGCCGAAGCGATCGGCATGAAGGCGACGTTGCACTCCGTCTCGGCACAGAACTTCATCAACTTCTTCATCGACCCCAAAGCCCGTGTCGGCATCGACGGGTTCTTCACCCTCAACTACGGCGACTACGCCGGTCCGGAAGCTCTGCCGGCGACGTTCCTCATCCCGGAGGGGTCGCAGAACTTCGCCGGCTGGGGTGTCCAGGGCAGCGACCCGAACGCGGCGGACCACGCAAAAATCGCGGCGATGTTTGACGACGCGCGCGGCACGGCCGATCCGAACGCGCGAGCCCAGAAGGTGGCCGACATCGAAAAGCTGATCGCCACCGACCTGCCCTGGATCCCGGTTCTGCAGCCCTTGATCGTGTTGATCACAAGCAACAACCTCTCAGGGACCTACTCCTCGTTCGCGTACATGTTCTCGCCTTGGGCGGACAAGCTGGGCGGGACCTAGGCCAGGTCCACTCCACGTTTTAGAGGGCTGGGACGTGCGGCTGCGGTTCTTTGTTCGCCGGCTGGCGATGCTGATCGTCAGCCTTCTGGTGGCGAGCTTTGTCATCTTTGCCGCCATCTACCTGGCGCCCGGAAACCCGATCGCCGCGCTCTCTGGCGGCCGTACGATTCCGGCGGAGAGCCTGAAGGTGCTCGAGGCTCGTTACCACCTGGACCAACCATTCCTCGTCCAGTACTGGTACTGGTTGACCAACGCGCTGCATGGCAACCTGGGGATCTCGATCACACTGCGTGAGAACGTCTCGGACCTGATCGCATCCCGTATCTCGACCACCGCGGGCCTCGTCCTGTACTCGTCCATCCTGATCATCGCTATCGGCGTCGGCCTTGGGACCGCCGCGGGCCTCAGGCCCGGCCTGCTCGACACCAGCATATTGGTGATCACTGCCATCTCGGCTTCCGTCCCTTCGTTCGTCGCCGCCATCGTGCTGATCCTGGTTCTTGCGGTGCAGCTGCAATGGTTTCCTTCGCTCGGCAACGGCGTTGGATTCTTCGACCAGGTGAAACATCTGACATTGCCGGCGGTCGCTCTGGCCATCTCGTCGCTTGCGATCGTCGCGAGGGTCACGCGTGCGGCGATCCGTGAGGAGTCCCGTAAAGAGCACGTGCAGACGGCGGTGAGCCGTGGAATTCCGACGGCCCAGCTGATCTTGCGTCACGTTCTGCGAAACGCCGCGATTCCGATCACCACCATCTCAGGCATCACGGTTGCGTCTCTGATCGCGGTGGCGGCAGTCGTCGAGGTGGTGTTCGGCCTCGCAGGGCTTGGCGCCTACCTGGTGCAGTCAGCGCAATCAAAGGACCTGGCCGTCGTGCAGGGGATCTCGTTGCTGCTCGTCGGGGCCTTCGTCGCGGTCAATGTCCTCGTCGATGTCCTCTACGCGGTTCTCGACCCGCGCGTTTCGCTCGGAAGCAGAGCTCAGTGAGCGTCGCGGCGGGCGTCGCCACAGTCGCCAGGCGTTCGGGGACGGGCAGGCACAGAAGGCTCAGCCCGCTGCTGATCGCCTCGGCGGCGGTGATCGCCGTCGCCGCGATCGTTGCCATCTTCGGTCCTCTGCTCGCGCCCTACAACCCGGACACGCCTCAGCTCTCGCAGTACTTCGTCGGGCCCAGCGCCGAGCACCTGCTTGGATTCGACGCGTCGGGTCGTGATGTGCTCTCGCGTCTGCTCTATGGCGCGCGCACCTCGATGATCGGACCCCTGGCCGTCACGTTGATATGTATGACCCTCGGCTCCCTGCTGGCGGTGACCGCGGCATGGCGCGGCGGCACCTACGACGCCGTCATCGGGTCCGGGCTCGACATCGTCTTCGCGTTCCCCGGAATCCTTCTCGCTGTGCTGGCGGCGGCGGTTTTTGGCGGAGGCCTGGTCGCGCCGGTGCTCGCACTGTCGGTTGCCTACACGCCTTATGTGGCGCGCGTACTTCGCGGCGCCGCCCTGCGCGAGCGCGCGCAGCAGTACGTCGCCGCGCTCGAGGTGCAGGGAGCTTCGTCGATCGCCATCTGTCTCCGGCACCTCATCCCCAACATGCTCCACCTGATCGTCGCGCAGGCGACGACGCTGTTCGGCTACGCGATGGTCGACCTCGCCGCGATCTCGTTCCTCGGGCTTGGAGTGCAACCGCCTGCGGCCGATTGGGGCGTCATGGTTTCCGAGAACCAGCAGGGCATCATCCAGGGATATTCGATACCGGCGCTGGCCGCCGGCCTGTGCATCGTCGTCGTCGTGGTCGCTTTCAACATCCTGGGCGAGCGCCTGTATGAGAGGGGAGAGGCGCGGCGATGATGAGGGGCGGTGGCCTGCTTGAGCTCGACGGCGTCACCGTCAGCCTTCCCGTCCAGGGCGAGATGCGCCCGGTGCTCCAGGACGTTTCGTTCGCGATCCGCCCGGGCGAGGCGCTAGGCCTGGTCGGGGAGTCGGGCTCGGGCAAGTCGATGACGGCGCGCACCATCGACAAGCTTTTGCCCGACGGGGCCGCGGTTGCGGGGCGTGTGCGGTTCGACGGCCGCGACGTCATGACGCTGGCCGGCGCCGACCTCAAGCGCTTCCGGGGCGAAGTCGCGATGATCTTCCAGGATCCTCGAGCCCACACCAACCCCGTGCGCCGGATCGGCGATTTCATGACCGAGGCGCTGCGCACGAATTCGGGAGTGGGGATGGGGGAGGCATCGGCACGCGCCGTAGCTCTGCTCAAAAGCGTCGGCATCGAGGATGGTGAGCGCCGGCTGCGCCAGTACCCACACGAGCTGTCCGGTGGTCTCCTGCAGCGTGTGATGATCGCGACGGCGCTGCTCACACAACCTCGACTTCTGCTTGCTGACGAGCCCACAACCGCCCTGGATGTCACGACCCAGGCTGAGGTGCTCGCAATCCTCGACGGCCTCCGTTCCAAACTCCACCTCGCGATGCTGTTCATCACTCACAATCTCGAGCTCGCCGCTGCAATCTGCGACCGCACTGTGGTGATGTATGCGGGGCAGGTGGTCGAGGTGCGCGAATCGAACAAGCTCCACGAGCAGCCGCTGCACCCGTACACCGCGGCGCTCGCTGCCGCGCGGCCCAACATCGACACTACGGCGCACCGTCTCACAGCGATTCCCGGCCGCCCGCTTTCCGCATTTGAGGCCCCCCCGGATGCATGCGCATTCACTGCCCGCTGCCCTCACGTGGCCGATGTGTGTCGCGCGAGGCGTCCGGCGCTGGTGGAGCTCGACGGCGGATTGACTCGCTGCGCGCGAGCCTCGGAGCTTTTCGGCAAGCTGAAGGTCCCGCTGAATGCCTGAACCCGTGCTGCAGGTGGAGAGCCTTCGCAAGGAGTACGGCCCTCTGGTCGCCGTCGATGGCGTCGGCTTCACGGTGCCCGAAGGGGGATCGCTCGCCATCGTTGGAGAGTCGGGCTCGGGCAAAACCACGGTGGCGAGGCTCATTGTCGGACTCGAGCGCGCGACGGCCGGCACAATTCGTGCCTGCGGACGCGACCGTTCGACGCCGGCTCGCTCGACGCGCGAACGCCGCCTACGAGGCAGCGAGGTGCAGATCGTTTTTCAGGATCCTTACACGAGCCTGGACCCGCGACAGACGATGGAGGACGCGATCGATGAGGTTCTGCGACTCCACCGCGGGTGGGCTGCCGACAAAAGGAAGCAGCGAGTGCGCGAGCTGTCGGACCTCGTCGGTATGGACGAGCGGCAGACGCGGGCGCTGCCGCGTGCTCTGTCGGGTGGGCAGCGCCAGAGAGTCGCGATCGCGCGCGCCCTTGCCGCCGAGCCTCGCGTCCTGATCCTTGATGAATCCGTGGCAGCACTTGACGTCTCGATCCAGGCGCAGGTGCTCAACCTGCTGGCCGATATCCGGGACGAAACGGCGATCTCCTTCGTTTTAATCAGCCACGACCTCGCGGTCGTGCGCCAGCTGACCGAACAGATTGTCGTCATGTGGCGTGGGCGCGTCGTCGAGCGCGGCGAGACTGCGGACGTGCTCGATCACCCGCAGGACGAGTACACGAAGCTGCTGCGTTCCAGCGTCCCACGGCCAGGTTGGAAACCCAAGCAACGCATACATGTCGCAACCGGATGAAAGGGAAAGAGAGATGAACGACCTGCATTACATGTCCGCGACCGAAGCGATCAAGCAGTTCAAGGCCCGCAAGCTTTCGCCGGTCGAGCTGGCGCAGGCGGTCATAGACCGCGCGGCTGCGGTCGAGCCCGCGATCAACGCCTTCGCCCAGACCTTCTTCGACGAGGCGTTGGCTCAAGCCAAAGCGGCGGAGGCACGGTATGCCGGAAGCGGGAAGCCGGCTCGCGCGCTGGAAGGTCTCCTCATCGCGGTCAAGGAGGAGGCGCCGATAACAGGACACAAGAACAC
>JBDUAO010000141.1:0-6713 GCA_040004595.1 Candidatus Dormiibacterota bacterium
GCGTCATCGTTCGACTCGAGCCCGAGGCGATCCGCGCCTGGGATTACGCCGACGCCTCATATGTGTAACCCATCAGCCGAAGGCCTTTTGGTACGTGTCAGGCGACCTTGTACACACATATTTTTGTGGCTCGCGCAGGGAATCGAACCCTGAACCTTGGGATTAAGAGGAGATTGACCGTCCTTGTCTGGATGTCAAACGCTGCGCTTTTAGCAGCCTCTCGCCTTGACCTAGCCGTCTCTCTGACGCGAGGCTGGAACTACTAAGCCCGACTCATACGCCATCACGACGGCCTGGACCCTGGACCGAGCTTCGAGCTTGCTCAGGATGTGGGTCACATGGGTTCTGACTGTCGCTTCACTGACGTGCAGCTTCTCGCCGATCGTCCCATTGTCGAGGCCGCCGGCAACTTCGATCAGCACCTCAGTTTCTCGCGACGTCAACGTCTTGATCGCCGCCGGCCGCGCCACGCCGGAAGGACGGTAGTGGGCCTCAATCAGTCGACGGGTGCGTGCGGGCATAACGAGAGCGTCCCCACCCGCGACCAGTTCGATCGCCGAGATCAGCTGCTCAGGTGAAGACTCCTTGAGCAGGAACCCGGAGGCTCCAGCCTGCAATGCCTTGAATACGTATTCGTCAACATCGAACGTCGTCAGCACGAGCACCCTCGCGGAACGTTCGGTTGTCAGCCGGCGCGTCGCTTCGATCCCATCCATACGCGGCATGCGAATATCCATAAGCACCACATCGGGTGAGTGCCGCACGGCGGCTGCGAACGCTTCCTCGCCGTCGGCGGCTTCGGCGACCACCTCCATGTCGTGATGGCTTTCGAGGATGAGCCGAAGTCCGGCGCGGACCATCGCCTGGTCGTCCGCTATCAAAATCCTGATACTCATCGGGCGTCGAGGGGAAGCGTGGCCTTAACCTCGAAACCGCCGTCGCTGCGTTGTCCCGCCTCGAGCTTTCCTCCGTAGAGAGCCGCTCGCTCGCGCATTCCGATCAGGCCGTGCCCGACCCCCGGCTCATTGCCGTTGAGTGCGGGTCCGGCGTCCTGCACCTCCACCTCAATCGCGTCATCGATGCGCCTGACGTGGACATCCACCGCCGAGTGCGAAGAGTGCTTCAGAGAGTTGGTCAGCGCCTCCTGGATGATGCGGTAGGCGGACAGATCAACGCCCTTGGGTAGGTCATCGACCGACCCTTCTACCGCTAGCCGGACCGGCATGCCGGCAGCCTGCATCTGGCCGAGCAGGACATCCAGGTGGCGAAGGCTTGGCTGTGGGGCCAACTCATCCACCTCGCCGCTGTCTCTGAGGACCGAAAGCATTCGTCGTAGCTCGCCCATCGCCTCACGTCCCGTGGCCTCAATCGCGAGCAGGGGCTGGCGGGCGCGTCCGGGCTGCCAGTCCAGCGCTTGGCGGGCGGCGCCTGCTTGCAACACCATCAGACTCACGCTGTGGGCCACGACGTCGTGCAGCTCGCGCGCGATCCGTGCCCTTTCGTCGACCAGGGCCTCCTGCACATCGGAATCACGCCTCCTTTCCAACTCGATGGCTCGGAGAGCCAGCCGGTCACCGCGCATCTTGTTGAGCCGGACTGTCTTGCCCAGCACCCAGGCCAGGGAGAAAAAGACCCATTCGCCGAAATGCGCCGACAGATCACCACGTTTCAGTTCCGGTAAGTCGGCGCCGACCTGGCCTAGGCCGATGATGACCGCCGCCACGATCGCGGTTCGGCCCGAGGTGCTGGTCGCGGCGAGGTAGACGACCAAGACGACGGCCAGAAAGAGCGCCAAGAGATTCAGTGAGACGTCGGGCGGGTGGGGCAGCCCCCACTGCGCCATCACGATCACGAGGGCAGGAATCGGTAGAGCGCGCGTGAATGCCAGGGGCAAGGTGAAGCCCAGGGCTGCCAATGAGAGGAGGGGGTGGCTGCCAACGACTGGTTCGTTGAGAATCGGTGAAGGACCGACCCAGATCTCGTACTGAGTGATCGCGGTGAATACGGCTGCGACAGTCACGTCGATCTTGTACAAGCGCCAGAAACGGGCCACGTTGCGCCCAATCTAGGGCTCCCGCGCCGGTTTGGCATCAGCTTCAGCGATGAGTCGACCTACGACGCCTGGTTGAGGCCGACGCCGGCTACGTCGGCGGAGGTACGCCAAATTCAACGCCTGGGTTGACGACCAGGGGGCGGCCGGAGCCAGAGGATCTGGCCATCAAACAGGAGGTGTCCGTAATGACCAGAGGTTGGCTGTCCCGTTTCCCCGCCGCGTGCGGGCTGTTCTACGTGATCATCGCCCTTGTCGCATCAGGAAGCGGTGACGACACCGCGCCGACGTCAACTTCGTCGGGTCGGGCGATCGCCGCCTACGCGGCCGCACATCAGGCTGGTGCGTTCGCCGGCCTGGGCGAGATGGTTGCTCTGCTGGCTCTAGCGGTCTTCGCGGTCGCCCTGTACACGGCGCTCAGCCGCACCGAGGCAGCCAAGGAGGCGGCGGTTGTCGTTCTCATCGGTGGCGTCCTCACCGTGGCCATCAAGCTGGGGAGCTTCCCGGCGTATTTCGCCCTCTACAGCGGGGGGCAGACGACCGATCCTGCAGTGGCGCGCGCGATGTTGCAGATGAACGCTTACGCCTTCGAGATCACGCTGTTCACGCAGGCTCTGCTGCTGTCAGGAGTTGCAATCGGCGGACTCGTGGGCGGAGCCATCCCGCGGTGGCTGGCTGCAACGGCGGGTGTGCTTGCGGTGGCGCTTGTGGTGTCGTTTCCGGTGTTCGCCAGCAAGGGTTTCAACCCGATCGAGCTGTTCTGGCTCGCATGGGTCGTCGTGGCGAGCGTCACGCTGACGATCCGGCACACCGCCGCAGCAGCAATGCGACAACGGGAGGCAATCACAGCCACGCCATAACTGCCCGAAACTGCGGGGTGTGAGAGAGTCATCTGCACGCCCCGCAGCTGTTCTGCTGTCGGGCAACTTCTTCGAGCCGCAGTTCCGGCGAGACTGCCACGACGTCAGTCTTCGCTCGATTCACACGCTACCGCTGTTTAGGAGGCATGGAAGCGGCTCTCCGGGGTGCCGTCGGCCAACGATTGGTGCGGACTAGACGGAGGCCTCAGTGTCAACGAACTCCGTCAGTTTTAGATGGTGCTCGCGCAGGGAATCGAACCCTGAACCTTGGGATTAAGAGTCTCTCCACAGAGCGTCTCAGAGAGGATCTGGGAGGCTCAGGGCGTCTCATTTGTATTCGAACCTTTGACGCAACCGTCTCAGAGCGTCTGCTGGCGTCTCAGGGAGTCTCCCGGTCAAGGTGTCAAGTGAGGTGTGATCTGAAACGGTCAGCCGGGGCGGATCAGCTAGCGTTTCGGGCTCAGAGGATTGCTCTTGGTTGGCGACTCAGCCGTCGGTTCCAGACCTGCGCGACGATTGGCTCATGGGCGGGCATCGCCGACGTCAAGTTGCTTCGAAGAGCCTTCAGAACCACGCGAAGGCCACCGAGCCAAAGCGCCGCCAGAGGAGCACCACATTTGGTTGTCGTCGTCTGTGAACCAGAAGGCGGAGCCGTCCATGAAGCGAAGGCTTGCGGATCTACTCGACGCTCTCAGCGCCCTTGGAAGAGTATCCCGCGTTATTGCTTGGGGGTGGCCAACTCCCCTCGGTTGCGCCGGTGGAGCGGTGGTTCGGCGGTTGCCAGATATCTGCGCAAAGCGTCGGCGTTCACCACAAACCGCTTCTTCTCCGACCGCACGTCTCCAGTAGCAATCAACGGCGCGAGCGCTCGGTTCACATTTTCGCGCGTCGCTCCGACCATGCCTGCCAAAGTGGCTTGGGACAAGTCGAACTCGATCCTCAAGCCACCAAGGCAGGGCTGCCCATGAGTCTCGGCCAGCTCCAGGAGCTTGATGACCAGCCTCTGACGGATTTCTTCAAAAGCCAGATGAACGGTCGCTTCTGCCTGGGTCCGGAACCCCGAAGCCAGGCCCTCCAACATGCGGAGCATCGCGCGGCGATGTTTGAATAGGAACTGAACAAGCAACTCCCGGTCGATCATCAGTACCCGCGATGATTCCATGGCCCGGACGTCTGCCATCCGCGTTCGCTCAGGCACGAAGAGAGCCGGCTCACCGAAGACGTCTCCGGCTGTGAATATCTCTACCACAAGTTCTGAGCCATCGGCGGCGATGAGCGTTTCCGCCAGTTGGCCAGACTGAGCAATGAAGAGTTCGGCTGCCGGGTCTCGGTTGCGGAACGCGTACTCGCCCGCGTTCAAGTCACGGTGCCGCGCCCGTGCCGCCAGTGACTCCAGTTCGGCTGGGGTGAGGTCCTGGAAAAGATAGCTTGCGAGGAGCGTCCTCAGCGCATCCATTGGTTGCTGTGTGGACTGTGACACACAGCACTTCCACTGCGGCGGACTTCTGTCAAGCTCCAGCCCATCCTTGAATCGGAGGGCGCGTGATGGGAGTGACGAGCTACGAGGCCAATCAGATCGCCAATGCGCTGGCAACTTCGGTACCTGGCGCCGCCGTAATTCTTCCGGAGCATCCTGACTACAAGACGGCCCGCTTGGTGTGGAACGCGTGTTTCGATAAACGGCCGGCCGCCATCGTGCGATGTCAGAACACAGCCCAGGTGGCTGATACTGTCCGCTTTGCCAGGAAGGCCGGGTTGCTCCTAAGCATCCGCGGAGGAGGCCACAGCCTCCCGGGCTTCTCGACCAACGACGGCGGGATCGTGTTGGACCTGTCTCCCATGCGAGAAGTTCGCGTCGACACCGACGCACGCACCGCGACGGCCCAAGGTGGCTGCACTTGGGCCGACTACGATGCAGCGACTCAACAACATGGCCTGGCCAGTACCGGCGGCATGCTGTCGGGCACTGGTATCGGCGGTCTGACACTGGGCGGAGGTATCGGCTGGCTGACTCGGCAGTGCGGGCTGGCCTGCGACAACCTGCTTGGAGCCGAAGTCGTCACCGCCTCGGGCGAGGTTGTGTGGGCAAGCGCTTCAGAGGAACCCGACTTGTTCTGGGGACTTCGTGGAGGCGGGGGCAACTTCGGCGTGGTCACAAGCTTCGAATTCCGACTCCATCCGGTCCAGCAGATCCACGGTGGCTTCCTCGTGTTTCCCTTCGACCGCGCACACGAGGTCTGTCGCGCCTACCGTGAATTTGTAGTCGAGCTGCCGGACGAACTCACCACCCTCCTGAGCTTTGCCAATGCTCCGGTAGATGACTCATTTCCCGCGGAATTGAGGGGACAGCCGGCATTGTTTATCGGCGGTTGCGACCTCGGCTCGCCGCCGGCCGCCGAAGAGCGGCTACGTCCCCTTCGGAAATTGGGCCCGGCGGCCGATTTCTACCCCATGACTTCTTACACGGATTTGCAGAAGGCCTTTGATGCCGAGTATCCGGCCGGCCAGCGCCACTACTTCAAAGGCGGCATGGTGGCGCAGTTCACAGATGAACTGATCGAGGCTATCATCGAGCACATTCGAGTCCGACCAAGTCAGATGAGCGGACTGGACTGGCACCATATGGGCGGAGCCTGCGCTCGTGTTCCCACAGAATCGACGGCGTTCCCTGACCGCAGCTCCGCTTTCATATACAACGTGCTGGGCAACTGGATTGTTGGAGCCGAAGACGAGGCGAATCGCGACTGGGCTAGACGCTTCGCCTTAGACCTCGAGCGATTGGGCGGCTCCGCGTCGTACGTCAATTTCCTGTCAGAGCCGGTTGCCGGAACCCGTCCCCGCGCAGTCTATGGCGGTCCGAAGCACGAGCGCCTCACCGATGTGAAGCGGCGGTACGACCCAAGCAACCTCTTCAGGCTCAACCAGAACATCACTCCTTGATCCCTAATTTTCATCGATGCCAACCAGGATTCGTCGTCCAACCAAAGGCGAGCAACAGGTCTAGGTTGGGGCGTTTGATTTGCTGGTGACTACCGATGGAGGCCATAGCTGGACGCTGACTAACCCCGAGGTTTCCTGAGTGGCCAGGAAGCATCGTCCGACACGTCCACCACTCTTGGACTCGGGTGGGCGTCGCTGGAATGGTCCTCGACGCGGGTCAGCGCTTTGGCTGAGGTCCCGTCGGCCAGGAGAAAGCCATGCACTAGGCCCAGCTGCCAGGGCCCCATCGGCGCACCTCTCTCCCAGCGTACCCAGGTTTCCTGGCGCCGCTGTCGGCTGACAGGGTCGATGACTGCAGCACGGACCAGGCAGCGGTAGACCGCCGACTCCGAGGGCACCCGCTCAACCCGCTTGCGGACCAGCTCGAAGGTGATTCGGCGCGCTCTCCAGTAAGGGTGTGACCGACGCATCTCGAGCACCATCGCCTCCGTTGTCGGTGGCATCTGATGCGGGCTTTGGGCCGGCCGGTGCGACCGATTATTCAAGTCTTCGAGTCCGTCGCCCTCATCGCGCACCAGCCACCGGTGCATCGTTCGCCTAGATACGTCCCAGTCTGTTGCCACCTCGCCCACTGTCCGACCGTCGCCAATTACCGCCAGAACCGCTTTGTACCTTTGCTCAGTCACGCTCATTTCCCTCATGGCCGGGGAGTGTCGCGTAGGTACCGAAGTAGATGTAGCGAACCAGCCGAAGGTGTGTAGCACGGCAGCCGAAGGCGCTTTGTCGCCTAGGTACCGAACTTGTACATTTTTAGATGGTGCTCGCGCAGGGAATCGAACCCTGAACCTTGGGATTAAGAGTCC
>JBDUAO010000032.1:0-22353 GCA_040004595.1 Candidatus Dormiibacterota bacterium
CCACCACCGGATGGTCCATGAGGAAGGCTGGCAGCTGGTCATCACCGCTGATGGCGACATCGACGCCATACATCCGCTGCTCATAGGCATCGCGTCAATACCGCCTTAGGAGTTGTCTACGCGTTGGCGCGAAAGCGCGGGCGCAGAGCTTCCGCCAGCCGCACCACCAGGTATGTGGCGAAAGCCAGGGTCGTGATGAAGAAGCTGACAGGGTGCGGTGAGAAGAAGGCGATCGCCAAACCGAACCATGTGAACGCCAGGGCCAGCACGACCCCGATTGCAATCGCGATCGGCGGACGGCTCGAAAACCGCACGGCGATCGCTGCGGGCGTGACGATGAGGGCGAAGATCAGCAGCACGCCGACCACCTGTACGGCTTCGCTCACCGCCACTGCCAGGATCGCCATGAAGACGATCGACAGCACGGTCACCGGAACACCTTTGGCGCCGGCGAGGTCCTCGTCAACGGACGAGAAAAGAAGCGGGCGGTAGACCGCCCCCAGGGCGACCATCGTGATCACCCCTGCGACCAGGGTCGCGATCACATCCGACGTGCTGATACCGAGGATCTGGCCGAATAGCAGCGCATAAGCCTCGGTCGCGTATCCACGATAAAGGGAGATGAACAGCACGCCCAGGCCGAGGGTCCATGCCAGCACGATGCCGATGGTGACGTCACGCCCGCGCAAGCGATTTCCGAGTGCTCCGATAACGACGCCGGCCCCCAAAGTGAAGGCCAGCAAGCCGACGATCGGGCTGAGCGCAAGCACCACAGCTCCGGTGGCGCCGGCGAAACCGATGTGCGAGAGCGCATGCGCCGCGAAGGCCGAACCCCGCAGCACGACGAAGTAACCGATCGCGCCGGCCACGATGGCGACGACCGTGCCCGCTTCGAATGCGTGAACCATGAACTCGTAGTGGAAGAGGAGCGCCAGGTCGTCGAGGGGATTCCAGCTCAGATCGGTGGCTGCCATCGGGATCAGGTCATGCATGCGGGTGACTGACTTCCTCCTCGAGGCCGACCACAAAAACTCGACCGAGCCGATCACGTAAGACCTCGACCGGTGCGGAGTAGATCGTGGAGAGCGTCTCGGACGTGATGATGTCGGCGGGCTTGCCCATGGCCAGCTTGCCCTGAGCGATGTAGAGCACGTGGTCGATATGCGACAGCAACGGGTTCACGTCATGAGCGATGAGCAGTACTGTCAGATTTCGCTCCTGGGCGACCTGGCTGATCAGCTGCACTATGGCGCCCTGGTTGCGCACGTCGAGGTGCGATAAGGGCTCGTCCATCAACAACACGCCGGGTTGGCCAACCAGCGCCTGCGCGAGGAGCAGCCGCTGCTGCTCGCCACCGGACAACCGCCCCAGCTGCCGGTCCGCGTAGGCCTCTGCGCCGACCGCGCGAATCGCGACGTCAATGGCCGACGCGATGTGTCCGCGACCCGTGAGCCTCATGCCCCATTTGTGTCCATCGACGCCCAGGCCCACGAAGTCGCGTCCGCGGATGGACAGCTCGGGGTCGAAGGCCGAGCCCTGGGGCACGTAGCCAATCCGCGGGTTGCCGCGCAGCGGCGTTTCGCCGAACACCTCGAGCTTTCCGGCAAGTGGGTGGAGCAGGCCGAGGATGAGCCTGATGAGCGTCGACTTGCCGGCGCCGTTTGGACCGAGGATCGCCGTGAACGAGCCAGCGGGGATTGAAAAGGTCGCATCGGACCAGATCGCTGTCGATCCGTATCCTGCCGCGAGACCGCTCGCCGCGACTGCCGCTGCCGGAGCTTTCAACGCCTAAGCCGATGACGCGAGCGCCGCTTCAAGCGCCGTGAGCTGCGCCGTCTGCCAGCCCTGAAAGGTCGCACCGACCGGCTGCAGGGTTTCGGTCACGCCGACCAGCGGAATCTTCTGCTGCTGCGCCAGCTGCCTGAGGCTTGCGGTCAGCGCGCTCGACGCCTGGAGGTTGAAGACCAAGACCTTGATCTGCCGGCCGGCGACCTGGTCGTGGAACTTGGCGACCGCGGACGCGGGCGGGTCCGTGCCCTGAGCCGCGGCAGCCATGAAATCGGGAGGCGAGATCAGGTTGAGACCGAGGGCCGCCGCCATGTCGACAAAGACGCTTTCGGTCGACCCGATCGGAGTGCCTGCGTACCGGCTATTGACCTCTGCGATGCGGTCCGTGTAAGGCTTCAGCGCGGCCGTAAATGCGCTGCGCTGCTGGTCGAAGAAGGACGCGTCGCCCGAATCGATCACCTTGTACTCGGCTGTGATCTTGTCGGCGACGGTGAGCACGTTGCCGGGGTGGTACCAGAAGTGCGGGTTGTCGCCAGGCTTGCGGCCCAACAGCTGAGCGACGGTGAGCACGGTGCGATGGCTGCTGGAGTTGGCGTCGAGGAGCTTCTGTCCCCAATTGTCGTAGCCGGCACCATTCAAGATGACGAGGTCGGCCTCGGCAAAGGCGCGAGCATCCTGAGTGCTGGTCTCGTACTCGTGCGGATCTGCGTTGGGGTCCGTGACCACGCTGTGGACCGACACCCGGGACCCTCCCAGCTGGGACGCGATGCTGCCCCAGAAGTTCTCACCCGCGACCACGCTGATCAATCCGGCTGTAGCCGGCGTGCCGGTTCCACATGCGCTGACGCCGAGCACCATGACCATGCCGACTCCCACAAACACCTTCGGTAGCATTGCGCAAGAGTATTGCACAACCCATTTGCGCAATGGCCTTGCACTTGTTAAGGTTGACGCGATGGCTCCCCCCAGCCCGGTACGCGACCAGGTGCGCCTGCTCTTCTCCACCCCCGGCCGGCACGTGTGGTCGATCGACCAGCTCCAGCAGGTGGTCACCGCTTCACTGGGCGCGGCCGACTACTCCAGCGTCTTCCGAGCGGTGGCGGGAATGGAGCGCGACGGCCTGGTTGACAGAATCGACCTTGGCGACGGCAAGGCTCACTTTGAGCTTCGAGAGGGCCACCACGAGCACATCAGGTGCGATTCATGCGGCCGCGTCGCAGGCGTCCCCGGTTGCATCCTGGAGGACGTAGCCTCAGCAGTGGAAAGCGATACCGGGTTCAAAGTCACCAGCCACCAGCTGCTGTTCAACGGCATCTGCCCCGACTGCGCAGGCAGCTCCCGAATCTAAGCCGCCTCAGCCCAGGTAATGGCCCGGCACGACCCAGCCGCCTCGAAACGAGCGCCCGCTGACCTCGTTGGGGATCAAGGCAAGCCAGTGTCGGCGTGCGCCGGGAGCCACCGGTTCAACATCGAGCCGGCGGAGGGCTCGGCTCCGCTCGTCATCGGCCTCGGTGATGTCTTCGAGAATGCCGCCCACCATGACACTCCAGGCGATCGACGTCCCCGGGTTGTAGTCGTCGATCTCAAAACAGGCGGCGGAGCCTGGACCGTTCTGAAGCTTGGTCCCCGCCTCAGTGCGGAAAACCACAGCCGCATCGCCGGCTGCGTAATTGACCGGAAAGATCCGCGGCCGGCCGTCAACGACAATCGCCAGGCGGCCAAGACTGTGGCTTCGCAAGAGCGCCCAGCACTCTGCGTGTGAGAGGGCGACCAGGTTGGCCGAAGCAGGAGTCAGGCCGGCGCGACCGAGGCTGGGAGCGCGGGATGGCCCGCGAAGGCCGTTGATCGTCATCTTGGTGGTGGCCATGACGACAGCGTTCCACCAGCCAGGCGGAATCCACAGGGCCGAAGGACCCGGGTTCGTCGGGCCAGGCGGTCCGACTGCGTTTGTCCTTTGATCGCCGGGCCATCTGACCTTTGCAATCCACACTCGTCGGAGCGATGATCGGAGCATGCCGCAGAACACAGTTGTCGCAGGGCCCTCGAGGGCCGCAGAACGGCGCCCGGCTCCCGACCCGGTTGAAGCCGGGGGGATACGTCACAGAGGGCAGCGCGCCGGCTGGCTGAGAGCTGCCGTGCTCGGCGCCAACGACGGAATCGTTTCGGTTGCGAGCGTGGCCATCGGCGTGATCGCAGCGGGTGCCTCGACGAGCTTCGTGCTCACGGCCGCCATAGCCGCGTTGGTCGCCGGGGCGATGGCGATGGCCGCCGGAGAGTACGTGTCTGTCAGCTCGCAGCGAGACGTTGAGCGAGCCGACCTGGACCTGGAGCGCCGAGAGCTGAAGACGCACCCCAAGGCCGAGAAGCAAGAGCTGGCGGCGATCTATGTCAAACGGGGGCTTCCAACGGAGCTGGCCGACAAGGTCGCCGAAGCGCTCACGGCTTCCGATGCGCTCGGGGCCCATGCCCGTGACGAGCTGGGGATGGCGGCCATTCCGGCTCGCCCGGCCCAGGCGGCGCTCTACTCGGCGTTGAGCTTCACCGCTGGAGCGGTGTTGCCGGTCGTGGCTTTCCTGGTGGTCCCCACCGGAGCTCGAACCGCGGCGGTGGTGGTGAGCGCTCTCCTTGCCTTGGTGGCGCTTGGCATCGCGGGGGCGCGAGCGGGCGGCGCGCCCGTGCTGCGAGTTTGCGTAGGAGGAGGATTGGCAATGGCGGTCACCGCGGTGGTCGGCCGCCTCGTCGGCGGGATCGGGGCGTAGGTCCCGGCGTTCTGCACCAGTGACCGCCACATACCCAGCGCATCGCGAGGCCACCATCGTGCTTCGCGATGGGTCCACCCTCGCGGTTCGACCGATTCGCCCAGACGATGAGGGTGACCTGGCCCGCTTCTTCACCGATCTCTCAATGGAGTCACGGGTCTTCCGATTCTTCGCCGCCATAACCAACGCCGACGCTTTGGCCAAAAAGCTGGTCGACGTCAACTACACGACACGTCACGGGATCCTCGCCGTCGCGGGGGCCGAGCGTCGCCTCGTGGGACACGGCATGTATATAGAGACCGGACCCGGTAAGGCCGAGCTCGCGTTGGCGGTGGCGGACGAGTATCAAGGCCGCGGTCTGGGGACCATCCTGCTCGGTCAGCTCGGGGAAGCGGCCGCTGCGGCAGGGATCGAGGTTCTCGAAGCCATAGTCAGGCCCGAAAACCATCACATGCTCACGATGCTTCGAGAGAGCGGCTTCCCGATGAGCGTCCGCTCGGAGCCCGGAGAGATTCATGCCGAGCTGCCCACGGCGATCAGCGCCGAAGGCTTGCGCCACTTCGAAGACCGCGAGCGGATCGCAGCTGTGGCGGCGGTCAGTCACCTGCTTGCCCCGCGCTCGGTTGCAGTCGTGGGCGCCTCAAGGCAGCGTGGAAGTATCGGCGCCGAGCTCTTGCATAACGTGGTTGCGACCGGATTTCGGGGACCCGTTTATCCGGTCAACCCCGCCGCCATTGAGCTCGAAGGCCTTGCCGCCTATTCGTCAGTTCTCGATATCCCATTCGACGTGGAGATGGCGGTCATCACAGTGCCCGCGGCGGCCGTCCTCGGGGCGGCGCGCGAGTGCGCCGCGAAAGGAGTTCGCGCCCTGGTTGTGATCTCTGCGGGCTTCGGAGAGGTCGGACTGGAAGGGGCCGCGCTTCAACGCGAGTTGCTCGAGATCTGCCGTCAAGCCGGTATGCGATTGGTTGGTCCGAACTGCATGGGGGTTATCAACACGGCGGAGGATGTGAACCTCGACGCGACCTTTGCGCCCGACAAACCGATGCTTGGTCGCATCGGTTTCCTTTCGCAGAGCGGCGGCCTCGGCATCGCCGTGATGGCGCGCGCGCAGGCATTGGGGTCGGGGATCTCATCATTCGTATCCGTCGGGAACAAAGCCGACCTCTCCGGCAACGACTTCATCCAGTACTGGGAGGCGGACGCCGCGACCGAGCTGATCATGCTGTACCTCGAGTCGTTCGGTAACCCGCGCAAGTTCGCGCGCATCGCTCGGCGAGTAAGCCGCTCGAAGCCTATCCTCGCCGTCAAGGGCGGCCGTTCTGTGGCAGGGAATCGAGCCACGTCATCGCACACCGGAGCATTGCTCTCTGCGTCCGACATCACGGTCGACGCGCTGTTTGCGCAGACCGGCGTCATCCGCACCGACACACTCGCGGATCTATTCAATGCTGCGCTCCTGCTGGGCAGCCAGCCGCTGCCCACCGGCTACCGGGTGGGAATAATCACCAATGCCGGTGGACCGGCGATCCTTTGTACAGACGCATGCGAGGCCAGCGGACTGCTCGTGCCCCAACTGCCAACCGGTGTTCGCGCGGAGCTGGCCGCCTTCCTGCCCGGGGCCGCCTCGACCGGCAACCCTGTGGACATGATCGCGTCAGCAGGCCCGAAGGAATATGAGCGGGCGATTGCGACCCTCGCAGCCAGTCAGGATGTCGACGCGCTGATCGTCATCTTCACCCCTCCCCTGGCTACACAAGCACCCGAGGTGATTCGCGCAATCCAACGTGGTGCTCGCGATCTTCCCCGTCCGATCCCGCTGCTTGGCGTGTTCCTGTCTAAGGAATCAGCTCCAAGCATCGTGAGCTCGGAAGGTGTTCGAGTACCGCTCTATCCGTTCCCTGAAGATGCCGCCCGGGCGCTGAGCCTGGCCGCGCACTACAGCGCCTGGCGGGCGATTCCGGAGGAACCACCTGCCGAGCTCGACGGCATCGATCGCGACCGCGCGGCCGGAGTGATCGCCACGGCACTGGCCGGCAACGGCGGCTGGATGACGTCGCCGGGGATGGGAGAGCTGCTTGCTTGCTATGGGATCCCTGTCGTTGAAACCCGCATCGCGGACTCACCGTCGGACGCAGGCCGAGAGGCCAAGGTGTTAGGGGTGCCCGTCGCGCTGAAGGCGATCGTGCCGGGCCTGCTGCACAAATCGGATGCGGGCGCAGTCCGTCTCGACCTCACGGGGGAAGCAGCCGTCAAGCGTGCGGCAGAGGAGATGTCCGCCAGTCTCGAGCAGGCGGGGCATCAGGTTGTCGGGTTCGAGGTGCAGCCGATCGCACCCAGAGGTGTGGAGATGCTGGTTGGCGTGGTCCAGGACGAGCATTTCGGCCCGGTGCTGGCATGCGGCGCAGGCGGAACCGCGACCGAGCTTCTCAAAGACGTGGCGGTACGCATCACCCCGATCACGCGCGGTGAAGCGAGCCGCATGGTGCGCTCGCTGAAGACGTTTCCGCTTCTCGATGGCTATCGCGGCGCCCCTCGGACCGACGTGGGCGCCCTCGAAAACGTCCTTCTGCGAGTGAGCGCGCTGGTCGAAGCCCACCCTGAAGTCGTCGAGATGGACCTCAATCCCCTGATCGTTCATCCAAAGGGCGTGGTGGCCGTGGACGCCCGCATCAGGCTCGAAGCCGGCTCGCCGCGGCGGCCTCTCGGATCGCGCTGACCGCACGTCTCGGCAGTGCTGTACAGCGAGGCTAGGATAGCTTGATGACCCCCACCGGGCAGGATGAAAGGCATCCTGCGATGGGCGTCACCAGCCCTTCCGGGATGAGCGCGGAATTCACGACAAGCGGCGCGCTACGCCGGCTGGAAGTCGCGGGTCGGAGCATCTTGCTTTACCCTGCCGACGAGCTCGAGGCCGGACCGGCGAATCTATACATGCGACTAAAGGGCTCGGCAGTCGAGGCCACACCACTGCTTGGCCCGCAAGCGGGCAGGAGACTGCGATGGACCGCCCAAGGTCCGGTCGTCACAGGCCGATGGCACGGTCTGGAGTACCGCGTAACCTTTCGTCTGGCCGCCGCTGTGACGGCCTGGTTCTGGCACGTCGAGGTGACCAACCACAGACCCGATGCCATAGCGATCGACATCATTCACACGCAAGACGTCGCCCTCGCTGCGTACGAGGCGATGCGGACGAACGAGTACTACGTAAGCCAGTATCTCGACCTCACCCCGGTGCAAACGCAGGCGGTGGGAACAGCGGTAGCGGTGCGGCAGAACATGCCCGGTCCCGCCGCACCCTGGGTGCTCCTTGGCTGCCTGCGTGAGGGCGTCGGCTGGGGAACTGACGCCCTCCAGCTCGGACGTGCGCATTCGGCCGGGGATCCACCGCCCGGCCTACTTGCCGACCTGCTGCCCAGCACGCGCCTGCAGCACGAGCACACCCTCGTCCTGCTGCAGGATCAGACCACCCAGCTGCGCCCAGGTGAGCGGCTGACATCCGGCTTCTTCGGGATCCACAAGGCCAGCCATCCTGGAGCGACGTCCGCGGCCGACGCTGTCGAGGCCGCGGAGGCTCTGCTTCAGCCCGAGGCCCGACCGCCTGAGTCCGCGGGACCTGGTGGTGCGATTTCGGTGGTGGGGTCTCTGTTCTCGTCATCTCCAGTCCTTCACTGTCGGGACCTCGCCGACCTCGAGATTGGAGCCCTGGTGGGTCCCGGTCGCCGCCACCCGGAGCGCGATGGCACCGACCCGTTCAGTTTCTTCACCGACGACGGCACTCACGTCGTGTTGCAGGCGAAGGAACGTGCGGTGCTGCGGCCGCACGGGCACATCCTGCGCACCGGGAACGGCCTGATGCCCGATGAGGGCAGCTTGACTTCTACGGCGTGGATGGCCGGCGTCTTCCACTCGCAGGTCACCCAGGGGCACGTGAGCCTCAATCGGATGCTGTCCACGAGACGGGGCTACGTCGGCCCGCGTCGCGCGCAGGGGATGCGGGTATTCATCGAGACGACGTCCGCAGGCTGGGTCTTGCTTGACGCGCCGAGCGCATGGGCGGTCGGCATGGATTCCTGCAGTTGGTGGTACAGGCATGCGGAGGGATTGATCGAGATCGTCGTCACCGCACCCGCGGCGAAGCACGAGCTCAGCCTTGAGATTCGTGTCCGCGAGGGTTCCTCTTGCCGTTTCCTGATCTGCGCCAATGTCGCGCTCGGCGACGACGACGGCCAGGGCCTGGAAGCTCCGCCGATGACAATCGACCCGGGCGGCGTCACCGTTCGGCCGCCCGCCGGTTCGGCGACCGCCGGACGCTTTCCGGGCGGGAGCTTCCGGATCTCCTGGCATGGGGGTGCCGTCGAGCAGGTTCAGCGCGACGAGCCACTCTTCCTTGACGGAAGATCGCGCAACCTGCCCTGGCTGACGATGCGGACGCCCCCGACCGACGAGGTGAGGCTCGCGCTGACCGCCGATCTGGTGCCTGCCGCTGATCGGGGTGCCCAGGCTCTTGGCGAGCCGCCCTGGCCCGAGTTCTGGTCTGGTCTGAGCGGATCCCTGCGACTGATCCCGCCGTCCGGCTCGCCGCTCGCTGAGGAGGTCGAGCGGCTGGATGCCATCCTGCCCTGGTTTGCGCACAACGCACTCGTGCACTATCTGTCCCCCCGCGGCCTGGAGCAGTACACGGGCGGAGCCTGGGGCACCCGAGACGTCTGCCAGGGCCCAGTCGGCCTGCTCCTCGCCCTTGACCAGACGCCGCCCCTGCGCGACCTGCTCACGCGCGTGTTCCGCGCTCAAAACGCGCGGGGCGACTGGCCACAGTGGTTCGAGTTCAACCCGCGGGAGGCAGCATCGGGGCAACGCGAGGCCCACGGCGATGTCGTTTTCTGGCCCCTCCTGGCGCTCGGGGAGTACCTCGCAGCCACCGGCGACCGAAGTCTCCTCGAGGAGCAGCTCCCATACACCGGCGACGACGGCGCGACTGCGCCGGAGCCGGTGCTCGACCACGTGGACCGCGCGCTCGTGCGGATAACGGCCGATACGCTTCCAGGCACAGGCTTGCCGGCGTACGGCCACGGCGACTGGAACGACTCGTTGCAGCCCGCGGATCCAACTGTGGCCGGCCGGCTCTGCTCAGCGTGGACCGTCACACTACAAATCCACGCGCTGCGCACGCTGGCACGCGGCGTGCATGGCGTGGCTGTGCCCGGTTCCACCGACATTGCGGCGTCTACGGTGTCGGCTGCCGCCGAGCACATGGCCGAGGAATCCGCACGGGCCATGCATGACCTCCTCATGCGAGACGGCGTTCTCGCCGGCTACGGACTCTTTGGCGATGACGGCTCGGTCGAGCACCTCGTGCACCCGTCCGACCACCGCACCGGCCTGCATTATGGCGTGCTGCAGATCATCCACGCCATCTCCGGCGACCTGCTGTCGCCCGAGGATGCGCGGGCGCATCTGGCGCTCATCCGCGAGCACCTGATTGGTCCTGACGGCGCTCGATTGTTCGACCGCCCGGTTCGGTATCGCGGCGGTCCGATGGAGGTGTTCCAGCGCGCCGAGGCCAGCACCTTCTTCGGCCGCGAGATCGGAATCATGTACACGCACGCCCACCTCCGCTACGCCGAAGCACTCGCCCGTCACGGCGACGCGCGGGGATTGCTCGAGGCGCTTGCCCTCGCCAATCCCATCGGCATGACGGAACGCGTGCCTTCGGCACGACCCCGCCAGTCGACCTGCTACTACTCGTCTTCCGACGCCGACTTCGCCGACCGGTACGAGGCGGCGGAGCAGTACGATCGCGTGCTCCGGGGGGACGTTCCGCTCGAGGGCGGCTGGCGAGTGTACTCATCGGGCCCGGGCATCTTTCTGCGACTCGTGGTGGAGTGCCTGCTCGGTCTGCGCCGCCGGGCGCTCATCCTGGAGGTCGATCCTGTGCTCGCCCCGGACCTCGACGGCCTGCGGGCACGGGTGCCTGTTGCGGGTGTACCGATGGACGTGACGTTCCGCGTCGGTGCGCGAGGCGTCGGACCGCTCGGCGTCAGCCTCAACGGCATCCGCCTTGGGACTGCAGCGTTGTCAAACCCCTACCGCCCAGCCGGCGTGGCGGTCGACATGGCGCAACTGCGGGCGTTGTTGCGGCCCGACCGCAACACGCTCGCTGTGGAGGTTTCCTGAGGAGCTCAGCCACATGATTCGTGGCCAAGCTCCCCAGTTGCACGTCCCGGGTTACTGAATCGACATCGTCTCCATGGAGAGGTATGTCCTCGCTGCCCACGAGACCGGGTCATTCGCGAAGTGCTGCTGCAGCTCCCCGCCCCGAAGCGCGTTGTCGAGCGCGGCCATGATCATCGACTGGTCGAGGACCAGGTAGCGGTGGCCGACCGAGCCCGTCGTGGGGTTGACTGCGTCGAAGAATCCGTCGACGCCGTAGACGCCCGGATACAGCGTCCGAAGCGCCTGGATGTTGGCATACGCCTGCTGCGGCGCGACCTGCAAGGCGACGAAGGAAGCGTGCGGGGTCACTGTGGTCTCATCCGCACAGCCATGGCATTGGGACAGACCCTCGCTTGGGTTGGCCGCGGTCGCCCCGAAGCCAACATAGGGAAACGTCAAGCCTTCGACCCCGAATCCGCCGTAATTGCCCGTGTCATCGGCCGTGCTGGATGGCGACATACCCCACACCGGGTAGTGGAGTTGCTCTGTGGCGTACTTGATCTGCACCTGGACGTTGCGCAGGTCGGCCAGGCCGAAGCTGTGCGGCCCCCACCTGGTCTCCGGAACGACCTCGTTCGCCATCAGACCTTCAAACATCCCACCCGCGAACGTCGGGATGAAGGTGAGGTTCGAGCCGGGATAGACGTAGTGTCCTTCCCAGACATTGAACTGCTGCCCCGATTGCGGGTCGGTGTACATCTGCCAGTACCCGGGATCCGGCCACTGCCCGGTCCAGGAGAAGTCCGGGTCGGTCGCCTGGCAGTCGGGATATGGAGCCTGGGGCGGAAGCACGCGCCAGCTGCGCCACCAGACGTTGCCCGGCATCTGGTGCAACCCCATGCCGATGTAGGCGGAGATTCGCGGGTCGCTGTACAAGGCGCCGTTGTGGTAATAGCGCTGCCAGTTGGTGCCCACGTCGGGCGGATTGCCGACGTAATACCCGCCGAACATCTGACCGGTGGGCTGGTTGTTGTCCGCCGGGTTGACGTTGCAGTGGGTCTCAGGGCCGCTGTCGTAAAAGATGCCGAAGTTCATCGGGCCGGTCAGGCCGTCGACCAGGTGCCGGAGCTCTGGTATCGCGCTCCGGACCTCGATCAGGCCCGATGCGTACCAGCCGTTGTCGACGTTCGAGATGAAATAGCAGTTGTCGAAGTTGGGTGTCGTCTCGGCCTGGCAGTCGAAGGGGTCGTTGGGGTTACGAATGACTTGACCGCTGGTGGTGTCGTACCACTGGTAGAGGAAGCCGTCGAACCGCTTCAATTTCCCCACGGCGGTCAGCGTCGCGGTCAAGTCGGCTCGCGCCTCCGGCCTCGTGATCAGGCCCAGGTCGTTGGCGGCGACCACCGCCCACAGATAGACGCCGATGTTGGAGGCTGAGGTGTACCGGCCATAGGACGTGGGTGACGTAGAACCACCTGCGAAGGTGACGTTGTCCAGCGGCAGGTGGGTGTTGGGATCGACGTCGGTGCCGTAGAACTTCCAGGTGTCGCGGGCGATCTGCATCAGGTTCGCCTGCTGGGCACCGCTGAGGCCGCTGTTGGCGGAGAGGCCGCCGGCGGCCGCCCCCTGCATGGGCAACATCATCAACCCGACAACGGTCAGCAGCACGAGCGGCCTGCGCCACGTCGCGATCGTCCGGCTACGCTGTTCTCTTCTCATCCTTGCCAGCTCCTCAGGAAATTCAACCGCCGGGGTTTGTGCCATCTGCCACGAACGGGGTGGCCACCGCGTCGAGCAGCTGCACGGTGTACTCGTGCTTCGGGTGCTGCAAAACCTGTTTCGTCGCGCCCCGCTCGACCACCTTGCCCTGGTTGAGGACGAGGATCTCGTCGCTGATCACGCGCGCGCCCAGGAGGTCGTGAGTGATGTAGAGGAGGCTCAGCCCTCGTTTCGAGCGAAGCTCCGCCAGGAGCTTCAGGATTCCGGCTCGCAGCGAAACGTCGAGCATCGAGACGGGCTCGTCGGCCACGATCAGTTCCGGGTCACAAGCAAGCGCACGCGCGATGACAACGCGCTGCCGCTGGCCGCCCGAAAGCTGGTGCGGCAGCTTGCCCGCGTACTGCTTGGCGGGGGTGAGCCCCACAATTTCGAGCAACTCGTGGACACGCTCTCTGGCCTTGGCGCCCGACATGCCGAGCAAGTTCAGGCAGGGACGCATGACCGTGTACTCGACCGTGTGCAGAGGGTTGAGCGCCGCATACGGGTCCTGGAATACCATCTGCACCCGGCTGTGGTATTTGCGCAACCCGCCCGCATGCAGGCCTTCCACGGCGACCTCCCCAAACCTGATCGATCCGGAGGTCGGCCGCTCGGAACCCGTGATCATTTTGGCGATGGTGCTCTTGCCGCTGCCGCTGGCTCCGACCAGGCTCACGGCCGCGCCCGGCGCGATCGTGAATGACACGTCGTCGACAGCGGTGAATTTGCCCGCGGCCCCCCGCGCTTTGTAAACCTTCGAGACGTCCTTGACCACCAGGGGCGCCACCTTTGCCGCCTGATCGGTTGCCGCAGGCATGTCCGACTCGACCTGTCTCATGTTTTGGCGACCCCGGCGGCGGGGGCCCTGACGTGGCATGCGGCCAGGCCCTGCCCGAGCGGAGCCAGCGGCGGATCCACCTTGCGGCAGACGTCGATCGCCAGCGGGCACCGAGGCGCGTATGAGCAACCGCCCTGAGGCAGCGACAGGTCGGGCGGAACGCCGGGGATCCCCTCGAGGTGGATCTCGTCCGCGCGCGGATCTGCGTAACACTTCAGAAGCGCTTCGGTGTACGGGTGGTGGGGCCCGCGAACAAGGTCGTCCGAGGGCTGGTCCTCCACGACGCGACCTGCATACATGACCAAGACGCGGTCGGTGGCCTCGAGGACGATGCCCAGGTCGTGGCTGATCAGGATGGCCGTGAATCCGTTCTCGCGCTGCAGGTCTTTGATCGTCTGCATCACGGCCTTCTGGACGATCACGTCCAGCGCGGTGGTGGGTTCGTCGAAGACGATGAGCTTGGGTTCGAGCGCGAGCACCAGGGCGATCGACACCCGCTGCCGCATGCCGCCGGACAGCTCGTGTGGAAACCTGCTCAGCACCGCCGCGTCGAGGCCAACCTTGCCGAGCAGCTCGGCGCCGCGGCGCTTGATCGCCGCCCGTGAGTAGTTCTCGCCGTCCTGTGCGTGGGCCCTGAGGATGTCGCCAAAGTGGTGCTCGACACTTCGGACTGGGTTCAAGGCGTTCATTCCGCTCTGCAGCACGATCGCGAAACCGTTGCGGCGCATGCGGCGCAGCTTCTCGCCGGTCAGGGTGCTGATGTCTACGCCATCGAACCGGATCGCGCCGTTTTCCAGACGGCCCGGCGGGCGCAGCATGCGGGTCAGCGCGAAACCCAACGTGCTCTTACCGCAGCCCGATTCACCGACGAGTCCAACGAACTCGCCCTGCTTCAGGCTCAGGTCCACATCGCGCACAGACCAGATCCGCTGTCCGCGGTTCGGCTCGTAGACGACGTTGACGCCTTCCACCTCGAGCAGCGCCGCCATCAGGACTTCTCCCTGAGGCGCGGGTTGGACAGAGCGTCGACGCCGAAGTTGATCAGCGTGAACGACACCGCCAGCAGCGCAATGGCCAGACCGGGGGCGAACACCAGAACCCACTGGCCCGTCAGCAGCGAGTTCTGCTGCTCCGCGTAGTACAGGATCGTGCCCCAGCTCACTGTGCTGGGATCGCCCAGGCCCAGGAACTCCAGGCTGGCCTCGGCCATGACCGCCGCCGTGGCCGCGCTGAAGAAGCTGCCGGCGACCAGCGAGGTCATGTTCGGCAGGATCTCGCGGAACACGACGGCAAGGAGCCTCTCGCCGGAGAACACCGCCGACGTAACGAACTCGCGGGTGCGCAGCGTCGAGGCCTGGCTGCGGATCACGCGCGCGCCGGTGGCCCAGCTGGTGAATGCGACGACAAGCACGATCGTCCACACTGACCGGCTCTGGAGGTAAGCCGCGAGGATGAACATCAGCGGCAGGCCCGGAATGACCAGCGCGAGGTTGGTCATGAAGCTGAGCCCCTCGTCGATGACACCCGGCCGGTAGCCGGCGATGAGCCCGATCGTCACCGCGATGATGGTGGCTGCTGCCCCCGCCGCAATCCCGACCAGCAGGGAGATTCGCGCGCCGTAGACCATCTGGGAGAAGACGTCCTGGCCGTTGCCGGTGGTGCCGAACCAGTTGGTGCCGTTCGGGTTCTGATACGGCGCGAACGTGGTCGCTGTCGGCGAGTGCGGCGCGATCAGAGGCGCCAGGATCGCGATCAAGACGTCCACGCCGAGGATGACCAGGCCGATGCGAGCCTTGCGGTTGCTCCACAGGGTGAGAAAGGCGCGGCCGAGGAAGAGCAGTGGGCCGGGGCTCGCGCTGCCCCGACCAAAGGGAATCTCTATCGCCGCTCCGGGAACCTCAGGAGGAGGGACTGGACTGACGATGCTCATCCCTGTCGCACCCTGGGGTCGAGGCGGACATAGATCAGGTCGACGACGAAGATCGCGACCAGCATGCTGACCGAGATGACCAGGAACAACGCCTGCATCAAGGGAAAGTCGTGATTGGAGACCGCGATGTAGAGCAGGTTGCCGAGCCCTGGGTAGCTGAACACGCCCTCGACCAGGATCGACCCACCGACGACCGCCCCCAACGAGAGCCCGAATGCGGTCACGTTGGGCAGCAACGCGTTGCGCGCCGCGTACAGCAACGCGACGGTGCGGCTGCGGAGCCCGTTGGCCTCCGCGAAGGTCACGTAGTCCTCGCCCAGCGTGTTGATCATGTTGTTGCGCATGCCGAAGACCCAGCCGGACAGAGAGGTGATCGCCAGCGTGAACGCCGGGACGATGCTGTGGTAGACGGCGTCACCGAGGAACGGCGGGCTGAGGTTGGGCGTCTCGCCTGGAAAGTACCCGCCTTTGAGCGGAAACCAGGGCAACTTGAAGGCGAACAGGTAGAGCAGCAGCAGTCCAAGCCAGAAGGGTGGAAATGCGGCGAAGAAGGTCGCCCCGAGTGTGACCGTCGTGTCCGCCGGCTTGCCCCGCCGCCAGCCCGCGTACACGCCCAGCAGTGTGCCGATGACGAAGGCCACGACCGTGGTCACGCCGACCAGGGTCAGCGTCCACGGCGCAGCCTTGCCAATGGTCTGCGCGACGGTCTCGCTCGGAAACGAGTACGAGGTGCCGAAATTCAGGTGGACGATGGCCACCCAGTAGTCCCAGTACTGCTGGGGCAGGCTGGTGTTCGGAACGCCGAGCTGGATCTCGATGGCCTGCCGCTCGGCGTTGGTGACTGGTAGCCCACTCGATGCGAGCTTGGCCAGCGCCGCATCCACCGGTGAACCCGGCATGAGCCTGGGCAGGATGAAGTTGAGGGTGATCGCCGCCCACAGGGTGACGAGGAACAGCACCAGCTTGCGGACCACATATCTCATGGCACGCAATCCCCCGGCACCGTTGGACTCTTTCCAACGGTGCTGTCCGTTCCGCGATGAATCACGTCAGGCCTTGGTGATGTGCGTCACGACGGTCAGCAGAGAGTTGTTGTAGAGGGTCGGCAGCGTGTAGGGGTTGGAGGCCGAAGGCCAGCCGGTCCAGTTCTTGGTCGTGAACAGGCCCCAGCTACCGCCGTAGTACATGAGAACGACCGGGATCTTGGTGAACATGACCTGCTCAAGGCTGTAAGTCGCCTGCAACTTGGAGGTATCGTCGGTGGCCGAGGCCAGGGTGGCCAGCGCCTGGTCGACCGACGGGTCCTTGAACCGCTGGAAATTGTTTGCCGTGGGCTTGTTGACGGGTGTTGCGAAGCTGCTGTTCAAGGAGAGGTCGAAGTCTGTGTACGGGTCACCGCTGCCACCGAAGCCGCCGATCGCGGCATCAAACGTCCCGCCCTGGATCGCCTGCGAATATTGCGGGTACTGAGGTAGCTCCAAGGTCGCGTTGATACCTATTGCCGTCAGCTCGTTTTTGACCTCCGTCGCCGCCGCGACCCAGTCGCTGAAGTTGCCTGGCATCACGATCGACATGGTTGCCTGCCTGCCGCCCTTCATCAGCTTGCCGCCTTGCGTCGTGTAGCCGGCCTGCGCGAAGGCCGCCTGCGCGCCGGCACTGTCCTGCGTGACGAGGCCCTGGTTCGGCAAGCTCGGGTCGAGCCACTTCTTCAGGTTGGGCAGGATCAAACCCGACATGCTCGCCTGGTCGAGGTATCCGTTGACCGCCTTGGTCGCGATCGTCGTCCGGTTGAGGGAGAGGGACAGGCCCTTGCGGAAGTTGACATCGCTGTACGGCGCCTTGGTCAGATTGAGATAGAGGCCGATCGTGCCGCCCGGAGGGAACCAGTAATGGTTGTGTGCCGAATCCTTGTCCACGAACGTTGCCTTGACGTCAGGCAGGAAGTTGTAGGCCCAGTCGAACTTGCCGCTGACCACGTCGAGCTGGTTGGTGGCCTGGTTGCTGGCCTGCGCCGGGAAATCCACCTGTGCCGGCGCGATCTTGTCGGCCTGCCAGTAGGTGGCGTTTTTCTTCAACGTGTACTGGGTCGGCGCGAAGGCGCCCAGCGTGAAGGGACCGGTGCCCACCGGTTTCGTGTTGGGGTCCTTGGACGGGTCCGCCATGCCGCTCCAAAGGTGCTCCGGCACGATGGGTGTCTGCGCGATGGAGGCCGCAAACGGAACGTTGGGGTTTGAGAAGCTCATCGAGACGTCGTTGCCGCTGGCGGAAACCGAGGTGACCTGCGACCAAACGCCGTGACCGTCGAGCGCCGGGTACTTCTTGAGCAGGTTGAAGGAAAACACAACGTCGGCGGGCGTGAAGTCCTTCCCGTCGCTCCATTTCACTCCCTGCCGGATGGTGTAGACGAGCGTTTTCGAGTCTGTGAACTTGTGTCCGGTGGCGAGAAACTCTGTATAAGAACCGTCGATGGGGCTCGGGATCTCGAGCGGTTCGTAAATCAAGTAGGTGCCATGCAGCTCCGCGCCCTGATACGGGTTGAAGTTCTCGACCAGCGTGGGGTTGCCCGAGTCGCCCTGGATCGTGAGCGTGCCGCTGCCGCTCGAGCCGTTGCCGCCGGTGTTCGAGCAGCTCGCTCCAACGAGCGCCAGCACAACCGCTGCCGCGCAGAGTGTTATCGATCTCGCCTGTCGTCTCATCGTCGGTTCTCCTCATGGGTTGCTGTCGCAGGCTGGGGTGGTGTCGGCGAAAAGGCGGATGCGGGCCACGCCCGGCATCGGCCCAAAGTCCGATGGGCGCCAAACGGGGTACGACTGCAATGGTCAGGAATGCCGTGTAACAAAATCAGTAACGACTCCGACTGCGCCGCGAAGCCCAATGTCCCTCCGCATCTAAGGCTCCACGTCGTCGATGAGCGCTGCGGCCGCTCGGCCGTTCGCGATCAGCGCAGGTCAATCACGACACTCGCGGAGACAGACGTTTCGCGGCACCCGTCACCACGCAGCCTTGTGTTACCGCGCTGCCCCAATGACAGGAGTGAACAAGCTGCCTCAGGTCGCTGGGAGCGTGAACCACACAGTCGTCAATCCGCCGGCTGAGTCGGCTCCGACCTCGCCCCCGCCCGCCTCGACCAGCTGCTTGACCAGGGCGAGGCCGAGTCCGTGGCCCCCGCTCGCGCGATCTCGGGATTTGTCGACTCGGTAGAAGCGATCGAAGATGCGCGGCACCTGGTCGACCGGAATGACGGACCCCGTGTTGGTCACGCTGATCTGGGTGAGGTCTCCGCGTGGTTCTGCCTGCACGGTCACCCGGCCCCCCTCCTGCGTGTACCTGCCGGCGTTCTGCAAGAGATTGACAAGCACCTGAGTCACATGATCCGGTTTGGCCTGCACCGCGATCGCGTCGGGCACGATCACGTCAATGCCGATGTGACGGCGATCCAACGCCGGAGCCACCAGCTGTACGGTGGATTCGATCGCCTTCCTGAGATCAACCCTTTCCGGTGATTCGATTCGCGATGGAGCATCGGCGAGGTCGAGCAGCGCGCGAGCGAGCCGTACCAATCGTTCGGTTTCCTCCTGGAGCGAGGCAAACGTGGCGTCGTTCGGAGCGACGACACCATCACGAAGCCCTTCGAGGTAGCCCTGGAGATTGGTGAGCGGTGTGAGCAGCTCGTGGGCAGCGCCGGCAACGAAATCGCGCCTCGCTTGCTCCTGGCTCTGCAGGCTGTCCGCCATCGCGTTGAAGGCGTGAGCCAGTGAACGGATCTCGACCGGGCCCCGCTCCCGCGCTCGCGCCCGGTAGTCCCCGCGCGCGAGCCCGCTGGCGGCTTCAGCCATCTCTTCGAGCGGCCTGGTCAAATAACGGGCCAGCAACAACGCGACGATGATGCTGAGCAGCGCGGCGACAACCACCGCGGCTACGAACACTCCGCTGACCGTCTGCTGGAACATGGCGTTCGCTTCGGACGAGCTGGCGCCGTGCTTCATCATCAGCTGCTCGAACTGTGAGCGCGCGACCGCGAGCACCCCAGTGCCGATGATCGTCAGCGCCAGCGCGACCACGAACAGGCATGCGAGCGCCACGCGGACTGCAATCCCACTCGGGATGAGCCGCCTCATCGGTCGATAGGTTCGTGGACTGACGCCGATCGATACCCGACACCTCGCACTGTCGCAATGTAGCGCGGGGATTCGGAGTCGTCACCGAGCTTGGCGCGCAGCCGCCGGATGGCGACATCGATGGTGCGTCCTAAGACCTCACTGTCGAGTCCGTAGACCGCCTCAATCAAAACGCTTCGCGTCAGAACTCGGCCCTGGGCCTCGATCATCGCGACCAGCAGCCGGAACTCGAGGTCGGACAGCTGGATCGGCTCTCCCCGACGGCGGACCTCGTGTCGCTCCCGATCCACTTCCAGGTCAGCGTGCGTCAGAGTCGCCGTTGGGACGCCGCCCGGTGAGCTCCGGCGCAGGATCGCGTTGACGCGCTCAACCAGCTCCGCCGGGCTGAACGGCTTGGCGAGATAGTCATCGGCTCCCTCGACCAGCCCGCGGATGCGATCGTCGACCCGGCCTCGCGCCGACATCATGAGGATGGGCACTCGGTTGTGAGTGTCTCGTAGATACCGTGTCAAAAGAAGCCCATCCAGTCCGGGCAGCATCACGTCGAGAACGATCAGAGAAGGTGTCGTTCTCTCGACGATCTCCAGAGCAACATCTCCGTCACCGGCTGTGATGACGTCATATCCCGCCCGCTGCAGGTAGGCTCGAACCAGCTGGACGATCTTGGGATCGTCGTCGACCACCAGGATCGGGTCGGTACTCAAAAACTCGAGCTAGCGGGAGACGTCAACGTGGATGGTGTGATAACCGGAGGCGCCGGTCGGAAAGCTTGAAGACGAGTTAGGGTCCTGGGACGCCCCGGTTCCGTCCATCGCCCTTACCTTCAGCACGTGCGCCCCCTCATGCGAAGGTGTCCAGCTTGCGTCCCACAGCACCCAGGTGAGGCTCGAGAGCGGCACTTTGAGATTGGCCGCCGACCAGGTCCTTCCGTCATCGGTGCTGAACTCGACCTTGCTGATTCCGCGCGTACCCGCGAACGCGACCCCGAGCAGCGAGACCGCTTCCCCGGCCTTCGCGATAGCGCTGTCGTTGGGTACGTCGAATCGTGCCGTGGTCTTGACAAGCGCAGACCTGTCCCAGCCCTCAGTCTCCCAATATCCTCCATCGTCGTGGCTCGTCAAGTCGATCGAGTCAAGCCATTTCGGACCCTTCATTCCGTAATGTCCGGGCACCACGATCCGGGCGGGAAATCCATGGCCCGTCGGCAGAGGAGCGCCGTCCAAAGCGTACGCGACCAGGATCTCCGGTGAGCCGGCGATAAGGCTCAGCGGCAAGCTCTCGGTGTATCCATCTCGCGCCTTGAAACGGGCATGCGTCGCACTCGTCTGTGGCATGGCCGTGCTGACGAGGTCGCGAAGGCGCACGCCGCTGAACTGGCCGGTGCTCATCAAGGGTCCTCCGACATTGTTGCTGATGCACTCGAGGGTTACGTACTCGGTGGCGCTGGGCAGGGCGCGCAGGTCCGCCATGGAGAGGTTCTGCGGGTTGTTGACGAGCCCACCGACCGTCAAGGTCCACCCTTGCTCTGAGACGACCGGGTCGCTGAAGTTCTTTGACACGACGTAAAAGTTCTCGATCGGCGTTATCTCTGGCGAAGCCCCCGACAGCCCGGTCTCGGGCGCTTTGAAGACCGCCTGGTACCACCGCGGGAACAGCTCGTAGACGAGCCCCCCGGCGCTCAATGCGACGATTCCAATCGGCATCAGCCGCAAAATGCGGCGCCGCCCCGCATCTGCCCCGACCGGCGCCCCCGGCGCGGGATCACCGCCCATTTGCAGCACCACGCCGTAAACCGCGAACAGTCCGCCCCAGACCAGCGGTGTCGTCGGGCCCTCGTTGAGTCCCAGGAAGCCGTCCCCAGATATCGGAAGCAAGACAAAGGTGACCAGGGCCCAACCGATGGCAGCAAACGCTGCCGCCAGTGGCGGCCACGCCCAGACTTTCCTTGCCCAGCCCCACGCTCCGCCGAGAATCCCAAGTCCAACGATCATGCCGACGATGAGGCCCGCCTCTTCAACGACCTTGCCTGCGTGCTGGAGGGTATCGATGAGGAATCCGAAGACGAAGCCCGGCATGACAGCGAGGATGGGTTGCTGGAGCAGTTGTGGGAGCGGGGTGGTGCCGAAGAGTAGTTTGGCCAAATACATCAGTGCCACCAGCACAAGTCCGGCGATCACGCCGGAGCCGAAACCGCGAAGCACAACTCGCCGTATGGCCACCGAACCAACCTACTTCGGACCGGTTACGGGCGGGTTACACCTCCGATGGCGACCAGCGCTGCGCGCGGAGACCTGCCGTTACCCTTCGAGCAGCCGGAGCTCAGTCGTATAGGAGCGCTCCCCACTGCTCACCGTCCAGGTCGAGGTCGAGATGCTTGAACGGCCCGAGCCCGCGCACCGTGAGCCTGAACCGCGAGGGAAGCCGCTCCGCCGCCCGGCGATCGACCAGGACCTGGGTGCCGTTCTCCAGCGCAGCGTTGACGTACGTGCGCCCATCGTCGCGGCGTGACCGCTCGCGGACCTGGACGGTACATATCCGTCCGCCGCCACAGCAGCGCTTGACGTCATACGAAATGATCCGCCCCTCCCGTCCGCCATGCGAGTCCAGCCAGGCACGCGCGCCGGCATCGGCCTGGATCTGGAAGGCAGCATCAGCGCCCGGCGGGCGATCGGTCACTAAGCTCGATTGGCTCGACCTGCGACCAGGTCGGCGGCCTTTTTGGCGGCCGCACTTTCGCCACCGCCATTAGTGCCTTTGTGGCCCAGCCCTGCGGCGACGCGGGCGCCGAGCTGGGTGTCCACGCTGCTCCAATAGGCGATGACGCGCAGCTGAATCGCGTCGGTGACGTGGTTGCCGGCGTGACCGACGATGTTGGTTACGAGGTGGTCGCGGTCGGTGGCGGTCATGACGTCGCGGTACAGCGTGCCGGCCTGGCCGAAATCGTCATCGTTGGCATGCTTTTCGTAGGCGTACCGTCCGAGCTCGCCGGCCTCAACTGACCAGCCC
>JBDUAO010000142.1:0-6639 GCA_040004595.1 Candidatus Dormiibacterota bacterium
GAGGACGCAGCCGAGCTGAGGATCGACCATCCCCACGTCATCGCGCTCGAGCACCTCCCGGCCAGCCCGGAGGGCAAGGGCGAGCTGACGATTCGGCAGCTGCTCCGCAACAGCCTTCGGATGAGCCCTGACCGGATCCTGGTCGGCGAGTTGAGCGGCGCCGAGGCGCTGGACATGGTCCAGGCCATGAACCGTCACGAAGGAAGCATGTCGACCATCGAGTCGAACTCCCCGCGCGACGCCCTGTCCCGTCTCGAGACGATGGTGATGATGGCCTCGAGCGGGATGCCGATCGAGGCTGTGAGGGCCCAGATCGCCTCGGCCGTGAACCTGATCGTTCAGCAGGCCCGCATGCCTGACGGTCGCCGCAAGATCGCGCAGATCGCCGAGGTTGTTGGCTACGACTCGAACGGAGCGATCCTCCGCGACATCTTCCTGCTCGGCATTGGCCCGGACCTGCGCCTCCAGTACAGCGCGACCGGCTATGTGCCGACCTCGCTGGACAAGGCGGCCTTCTACGGAGTGCAGGTCGACAGGGACCTCTTCGACCGTGTGAAGTCTCGGTTCGTCCCGGCGGGCTCGGAAATCATGAAGCCGGTGGTCAAGAACCCGCCGATGAGCAGACAGCGAGGCGGCCGGGAGAAGGTCCCCCGGCAGGTCGAGGACGCGCCATTCAGCTCCGATTCAGGGACGTCGACCATGGCATCGACCCCGGAGATGCAGGAGGAGATGCGCAAGCTGATCGACGCCGCGAAGGCGGCTGTCGCAGACCTCCAGGCAGCGGCACGCCCTGAATCCGCTGACGGGGATGAGCGGCAACAGCGACCTCCGGCGTGAGATTGGATGCTTTCAGGGTGAAGCCGTGCGGAAGGTAGACATTGCTCACTCTGGCCAGACGGTTCCAGAGTCGATGTCTCAGTTGAAAGGCGAGATCAAGAAAGCTCACCGCGGCGGGGACCAAATCCTGCTGGTGGTTCATGGCTTCGGAGCCTCAGGTGTGGGCGGTGCGATCAAGACCGCCTTGGCGGCAGAGCTGCCAGGGTTGGCCAGGACATACGGGTTTAACGCTTATGGCTATGCCGATAGGGGCCGCATCCCTCGACAGCAGAATGTTGATCCTCGAAGCCTCAATCCGGGGTCCACGTTGCTCATATTCCGCGAGGTCCGCAAGGGCAAGGAGTCGGAGGAAGACTTCCGTCCCAACTTCCGAACCCTTCGTTCAAAAGTCAGGGTTCGGCGAAGTCAGGCTTAACGATCCCGCAGTAATTTATCGCCTCCTGTTCACAGAGGAGGGCCATACGAACGACAGGAGGTCCAGGATGAGAGTTGCCCTCTTCGGCGCCAGCGGGTTCATTGGCACCAGCGTCCTGGAGGAACTCCTCACGGCCGGCCACCAGGTCAATGCGCTCATCCGCAACCCGGCACGCGTTGCAGGACGCGCGGGGCTGATCGTTGTCCAGGGCGACGTTGGTGACGCCGACGCCGTGGCGCGCACGATCGATGGGACCGAGGCTGTGATCAGCTGCTTGGGTACTCCCCCGAGCGAGCAGCAATCGATCGATTTCCTCGCGGACGCCCTACGCAGGATCATGGATGCGATGGAGAGGTTCGGCGTCGAGCGGCTTGTGGCCATCTCGGGTGCCGCCATTACGGTAACCGGTGAACGGAAAGCCTTTCCGCACAATGTGATTTCAGCAGTCGTGAGGGCTTTGGCTCGCGACATGGTGGCGGCGAAACAGACGGAGTTCGCAGTGCTCCAGGCGAGCTCGACCATCGCATGGACGGCGGTCCGGCCGACGAGGGTGGTGAGCGGTTCGGCGACGGACCGGCCGCGCGTGACGGTTGACGCCGGACAGCTCGGAATGCGGGTCACCCGTGGTGACCTCGCCCGTTTCATGGTCGGTCAGCTGACCGATCGGTCCTACATCCGACAGGCGCCATTCATCAGCAGTTGACAGATTCGGAACCGTGAGGCTCCGTTTGGCGGAATTAAGGCGACAGCTCCCCTGCACCAATGCAGCAAACCGTCCGAACCTCGGCCCCCATACGTAGAGTTCTGGCCGTGGAGTCGGCAGAGCTCATCGAGCAGTGCGATCGCCTCGTGGCGCTGGCCGGCCGTCGCCTCCAGTTTCCGACAGCGAGCCTCGCGGGCGAAGCACGGGCGCGGCAGCTGCACGACCACCTCGAGGGCTTCGTACGTCCGCGTCTCGCCGATATCGACGCGCCCCTGCTGGTGATGCTCCTCGGACCCACCGGCGCCGGCAAGTCTTCCCTGCTGAACACGATCGCCGGCGCGGAGGTGAGCAAGGCCGGTGTTCTTCGGCCTACGACAACCGACGCGGTTCTCTACGCGAGCTCGAGCGATGCGGATCGAATTGTCGCGAGCGGTCGTCTCGGCGCCGTCGCGAAGGACAGGCTGAGGCTTGCGGCGGCTCCCGCAACCGCGGACGGGGTTGCCGTCATCGACGCGCCCGACATCGATTCCGTCGAGCGTGACAACCGGGAGCTCGCCGATGTGCTGGTTGAGGCATGCGATCTTTGCGTGTTCGTCACCACCGCGACCCGGTACGCCGACCTGGTGCCGTGGGAGGTTCTGCGCCGCGTCCGGGAGCGCGGTCTTCCGCTACTCGTCGTGTTGAACCGCCTGCCGGTTGATGAAGAGGATCGAGCAGAGGTTGTGGCCGACGCCAAGCGGCTCTTCGGCCAGGCAAGCACACGAAACGATGAAGAGCCGATCGACGTGATCGTGATCGGCGAGGGAGACATTGATCCGCGCGTCAACGGTCTTGCCCGCGAAAAGGCCCGTCCGCTTCTCGATCGTTTACGGCGCCTGGCCGCGGAGGCCGATGAGCGACACGCCGTGGCGGCCCGGGCGCTGGAGGGCGCTCTCAGGGGCCTCGGTCCGCTCGCACACAGCATCGCCGACGATCTCGAGCACGAGGCAATCGACGCCGATGCGCTGCAGCGGATCGCCGCGTCCGCCTACGCCCCCGAGCTGGCTTCACTGGAGAGCGCGTTACAGGGCGGTCTCATCCTGCGTGCGGAAGTGCTTCGACGCTGGAACGACTACGTCGGCGCCGACCAGGTGGCCAGATTCATCTCGTCGGGGATAGGCAGGCTGCGCGCGGTGTTGCTGACCGTCTTCCGCCCAAAGGCCGACGCGCCGGTGGCAATCGTCGAGGCGGACGTGACGAGCACGCTCGAGGCCCTCGCGCTGCGTCACGCGACCGAAGCGGCGCGCCGGACGGCGACCGCCTGGTCCGACCGGTCCGAAGCTGCGGAGCTGATTGCCCGCAATCCCAGGCTGTGGTCCGCGTCAGAAGGCTTCCGCCCTGCGATCCGGGAGGGCCTGGATGCGTGGATGCGCGCGATCGTCGACGACGTCCGTTCGCATGCCGGCCGCAAGCGCGCGGTCGCGCAGGTCGCGGCGCTCGGGGTGAACGCCGTCGCGGTGGCGGTGATGCTCGCCGTGTTCATCAATACGGCCGGCCTTACGGGCGCCGAGGTGGGGATCGCCGCCGGGACGGCGATTCTCAATCAGAAGCTCCTCGAAGCCATCTTCGGCGAGGGCGCGATGGGGGAGCTCATCGCCAAAGCCCGTGAGCGGCTCATGGCGCTGCTGACCTCGCTCTTCGAAAACGAGCGCGCGCGTTTCGAGGCGCTCGTGCCCGCGCCTGGACGCCTCCGCGAGCTTGCCGCGGAGCTGCGCGCGGCGGTCGACGCCGTGGCGCCATGAGCGTCGATCGCTGCCTTGCGAACCTAGACGGGGCGATCGAGGCTGCGAACGCGCTCGGCCTCGAAACCGGCGCCGCCGTCGTTACGCGCGACACCGCGCGTGCGCGGCTGGGCTTCCCAAGCGATGCGTACATCCTCGCGCTGGTCGGCGGCACCGGCGTCGGAAAGTCGACTCTGTTGAACGCGATAGCCGGCAAGAACGTCAGTGCGGCCAGTGCGCGCCGTCCGACGACATCGGACGCCGTCGCCTGGGTCCCTTCCAGTCACGCGCGCGAGCTCGCGGGCTTACTGCGTTGGCTGGGCGTGAGCGAAATGCGAGAGCACGCGGATGACGCACTCGCCGATGTCGCCGTGCTTGATCTTCCCGACTTCGACTCGATCGTTCCTGAGCACCGCGACCGCGTCGATGCTCTGCTTCCCCGCGTCGACGCCGTCGCGTGGGTCGTGGATCCGGAGAAGTACAAGGATCACGTCATTCACGGCGGCTATCTGAGGCAGTTCGCACCCCGCATCCGCCGCCAGGTGGTCGTCCTCAACCGCAGCGATCTTCTCAGCCCCTCTGACGCGAGCCGCATCGCCGACGACATGCGCGGCCAACTGCGTCGTGAGGGCGCGGGTGACATCGAGGTCGTAGCGACTCGCGCGAAGGAGGGCGCGGCCGGCATCGGCGAGCTGCGCAAATGGCTCGAGTCAGGGGTCGAGGCGAAGCGGGTGGTCGTGGCGCGGGTGGCCGCGGAGGCGCGCGAGGCCGTGCGCGGTCTCGCGGCCGGTGCGGGCGTTGCGGGCGGGCCGAACGCTCTCCTCATCGAGCCCGCCCGCCGGGAGCGCGCTCTCTCCTCGGTCGCACAGGGCGCCCTCGCCGTCGTCGACATCGCGGGTCTTGAGCGGCAGGCCGTCGCCGCCACGCGCTTCGCGGCGCGGCGCCGCGGCGCAGGACCGTTGAGGTACCTCACGAGCGCGGTCTACCGGCTGAGCGGACGCGCCCGGACGTCGGCGGACCCTTCCGGCTTCTTGAGCCACTGGCAGCTGCGCGGCTCGCTCGCGCCTGCGGTCGAGCCACTGCGCGAGCTCATCATGTCGACCCTGCCATCGGTGCCTGCGCCGCTCCGCGGCGCGCTCGCCGCCCTGTGTTCGCCTGTGGCGCTGGAGCATCGACTCGCCGACACGATCGATCGCTCTATTGCTGCGGAAGCGGACGGCTTCCGGGCACCGACGAGCGCCCTCTGGTCAGTCATCGGCATTGCCCAATATTTCGTGACCGCCTCCCTCGTCTTCTCCGCTCTCTGGTTCGTGGCGCTCTTCTATATCCACGACGCACCGGTCGGCTCGATAGACGTGCCGTACCTCGGACCGGTGCCCACGCCCGTCGCGCTTCTCGCAGTCACGCTCGTCGTCGGTTACGTGCTCGCAAAGCTGCTGCAGCTGCACGCCGGCTGGCGGGGGCGGCGCTGGGCAAAGCGCGTCGGCGCGCATATCAAAGGAGAGGTCCGCCAGCGGGTGGTCGACGAGCTCCTGGTTCCCCTGGACCGGTTTGAGGCCTCGCGCGCGGCGCTCAACAAGGCGGTGAGCGTGGCAGACGACTGGCCGTGATCGGTGGCGGCGGTCGAGTTACTGTGGCGGCGTCGCAGACACTGGGGTTCCGGTGTCCCACGCAGTGAAGCCGAACTTCGTTCGCACCGTGGTCGCACCCGACATGTTCAGGTAGTCAACCTCCACAAGGTAACCATCGCTTGAGCGGATATACAATTTCCCCGTCTTCGACACGCCGACGAGGCCGGGTGTGGTCGCGTCGACGCTCCAAACCGCGGTTCCGTTGACTGTCGTCTGTTGCAAGTTCGAGAAGGTCGCACCTGCGAAGAAGAGCTCCGACCAGCTGTTCGCCGGGGCGACGGTCGAGTGAGCGTACGAGCCGCCGGTTGGATTCTGCGCGGTCCGGTAGTAGGTGTCACCACCGATCTGGAGAGCAACCGCGTAGCGGGTCACTGTGCGACTGGTCGTCTCAACCTGAGCGGTGATGGTCAGCAAGTACTGCTGAAGAAGGCTGTAGGTAATACCAGTCCTGGAGACCCTGCACGTGCCGTTGATGTTTCCGTTGGAGATGCTTGAGTTCGACAGACCCGTCTGAATGCATTTGGCGTCCTTCATCGCCGACCCATCCAACAGGGAGACAGCCGCCGCTGCCGTGGTCGGTGTCGCATGAGTTGTCAAGCCAGGCGATGAGCCGCCACAGGCGACCAGCAGGAACGTTGTTGTGGCAAGGAGTGCGGCTCGGCTATGCATTCAGGTCGGTCGGAATTGTAAACGCGCCCTCACATATGCTCAAGGTTGCCCTTCAGGCTGAGGGTATCGACTTGGCCCGGCTTGAGGTTGTTAGGTACGAGCAGCGTTCCGACAAATCGGCCGATCAAGGCTGTACGAGTTGGGTAAGCGAGCCGGACCGAGCAGGACGCTCCAGGTGCCAGCGTCTGGTTGCTGCACCCGTCGTTGGAGATCGTCACCTGACCGGCCGGCTGGATTGACAACGCGCCGATTACCACGGGCACCGACGATGCCGGGTTAGAGATATGGACGACGACCAAGATTCCCGAGCTGCCCTGACCTCTCAGCTGGGTAAGGAAATCCACGCTGGTTGGAGAAAAGGTGAGCGTTGCAGCGGCAGGTGGCGCGATGGATGGAGTTGGCCCGGCGGTCACTGCTCCACCACAGGCGCCGACTGCGCCGGTGGCGAGCAGCACCGCGGCGATGCGGGCCGACTTTGCGCGAATCGTTCGTAACCAGCCCATCCCCAGTCTCACGTCCGCGAACACTACGGCACAGCCCCGGGACAATACCTAGACCACGCCACCACCCTCGACTACGTCGTCGCCGCTGCCGCCGGTTGACTCACCGGCACCCTGGGGGGCG
>JBDUAO010000143.1:0-6627 GCA_040004595.1 Candidatus Dormiibacterota bacterium
GGGTGGGGATCGCGCCGGACGAGGTGCACGCCGTCATCACCACGCATCTGCATTGGGACCACGCGGGCGGATTGACGCGGCGCGATCCGACGGGTCGCCTGGAGCTGACCTTCAAGAAGGCGCGCCATTTCATCCAGAAGAGCGAGTGGGATTTCGCGCTGCACCCCGATCAACGGAGCGAGTCGGCGTACTACCACGATGACTTCACGCCGCTGGCTGATGGGAACCACGTCGTGGACCTGCTGGAGGGCGATACGGAGGTGTTGCCTGGAGTGCATGTGCGGCACGTTGGCGGGCACACGCCGGGGAGCCAGGTGATCGTGTTCAGGTCGGGGGAGCTGGCGTGCGCTGTCACCGGGGACCTGGTGTGCCAGACCCCGCACCTGCGGGTGCCGTGGACCATGGCCGCGGACCTGGACCCGCTACGGGTGCTGGAGCAGAAGGCGCGGTTGTTCGAGGAGGCGGAACTGCACCGGTGGCTGCTGGTGCTGAGCCACGAACCAGACCAGCCCGCCGGGTACCTGGAGGAGGGGGGGCGGTGGCGCCCGGAGCCGAGGCTGGCTTAACAGGCAGCGTTGTGGCCGGACAGGAACCTCTCTAAATTACGCGCCAGGTGCGCGTGTGTTGAGGGGGAGGGCAACACACCAGTGGAGGTGGGGAGGGCCCGCCGTGGGGGCTGAGACGAATTGGCCCGAAAGGCGGTATCCACCCCGGCAGTGGAAGGCTGGCAGCTCATCTTTGCAAGCGCCTGATTAACAACCAGGGCTGTATTCATGGGTGTACCTCACTAGCGTCCGCGCTGTGCTCGCCTCGGTCGATTCATGCGTTCTGGTCGGCATGGAAGCTCGTCGGGTGGAGGTGCAAGCGGACGCGTCCACCGGCTCGGTCGTGTTCAACATCGTCGGCCTGGCGGCGACATCCGTAAAGGAAGCCCGGGAGCGCGTCCGGTCGGCAATTCGAAACAGCGGCCTTGAGTTTCCGCGGCAAAGACTCACAGTCAATCTGGCGCCGGCCGAGCTCCGCAAGCAAGGCTCCGGCTTGGATTTGCCAATGGCCGTCGCCGTTGCCCTCGCGATGATGCGGAAGGCAGCACCACCGCGTTCTGCATTCCTCGGCGAGCTTGCACTTGATGGGACGGTGTGCCATATCGACGGGGTGCTGGTCGCGGCTCGCTGGCTCCGTCGCCGCGGGTTCGAGCGCGTTTTTGTTCCGGCCGCAGACGCGGTTGAGGCCGCTCTCGTCGGAGGACTCGAAGTGATCCCATGCGCCAACCTCGCCGGCGTAATCGCGCATATCACTCGGGAACACCCAATCGAGCCGCAGGCAACGACGCACCCAGCCTTCGAATCCGAAAGCGAGCCGGCCGAGCATGACCTCAACGAAGTCCACGGCCAGGAGGAGGCCCGGAGGGCGCTAGAGGTCGCCGCGGCAGGCGGACATCACCTTCTACTTAGTGGCCCGCCAGGCGCCGGCAAGACCATGCTCGCCCGCTGCCTACCCGGCATCCTCCCGCCCCTCGGGCTTGAGGAGGCGCTCGAGGTGGCCCAGGTCAGAAGCCTCCTCGGCGACCTGTCGGCCACCAAACCGATCGACTGGTCGCGGCCGTTTCGCGCCCCGCATCACGGCGTGTCGATGGCCGGGCTGATTGGCGGGGGAGCCCTCCTCGCACAACCCGGCGAAATTTCCCGAGCTCATCAAGGGGTGTTGTTTTTGGATGAGCTGGCCGAGTTTCAGGCGAACGTCCTGCAGGCGCTTCGGCAACCGCTGGAGAGCGGGCATGTAGCGATCACCAGGTCGGGTGGGTCGGTGACGTACCCGGCCCGTTTCACGCTGGTGGCCGCCACGAATCCCTGCCCTTGTGGCTGGACGGGTGACGGGCGCCGCGCCTGCCGTTGCACGCCGGCCATGGTCGACTCCTACCAGCGGAGACTTTCTGGGCCGCTCCTCGATCGCATTGACCTCAAAGTGGGTGTCCGGCGCGTCTCTCTCGATGCTCTCGCATCAGAACCGAAGGGTGAGTCCTCCGCTCCGGTCAGGGAGCGCGTGGTAGCCGCCAGGCGCCGCCAGCTCGACCGGCAGGGCTGCCTCAACGCCCAGCTGAAACCCGGGCGCCTACGCCAGTGGGCTGGCCTTGATGGAGCGTCGAGGCAAACCCTCGAGCGTTGGGCCGAACAGCGCGGCCTAACAGCTCGTGGCTTCCACAGAGCGTGGCGAGTCGCGCGCACATCAGCCGACCTGGACGGATCAGATCAGATTGGCGAGCGCCACGTCCTCGAGGCCCTCGGCTACCGGCTGACCGATGTCGCCGCCTGACCTGGCGAACCTCCGCGCGCGAGGCCGCTGGCCGCCTCCCGATGGCCCGCGGGTAGCGATCGTCGGCTCGCGCCGCCCCTCTCCTTATGGAGAGGCGGTCGCCGAGCAACTGGGGACCGACCTCGCGCGCGCCCGCGTGATCGTGGTGAGCGGCCTGGCCATGGGCATCGATGCCGCCGCACATCGGGGCGCCCTCAACTCCGGAGGCATCACGGTCGCCGTCATGGGCACGGGTGTGGACATCGTTTACCCGGCGGCCCACAGCCGCCTTGCTGCGGAGATCCTGGCCGCCGGAGGCGCACTGGTGAGCCAGTTCCCCGACGGCACGATCCCACGCCGCCAAAATTTCCCGGCGCGGAACTGGACGATGGCCGCCATCTCCGACGTGGTCGTCGTGGTCGAGGCCGCCGAGGGCTCCGGCGCGCTCATCACGGCCGACGCGGCCCTGCATCTACATAAAGAGGTGATGGCCGTACCCGGCAGTGTCTTTTCCCCGCTCTCTGTGGGTACCCATGGCCTGCTCCGAGATGGCGCCGGGCTCGTCCAGAACGCGAGAGACGTTCTGGCCGCAATTGGCCATGGAGGGGAGGTTCTAGACGACCCGTTGCTGCCGCCGGAGAGGCTTAAATTTGCCCTGCCTCCTGAGCGCGACGGGATACTCGCACACCTGTCCGACGTGCTGGCCTTGAGCGCCGCCGATATCGCTCGAAAGCTGCAGCTGCCGGTGTCCGAAGTGCTCGGCCGGCTGACCGCCCTGGAGCTGGACGGCGCTGTGCGCCGTCAGGAGGCCGGCTATGTTCGGGCATTGCGTCGCGGCAAAGAACGAGCGTAGGATTGCCCGCCCAGAAGCCGTCCAAGGAAGAAACAGGGCCGGCTGGGTATATAGAGGAGCGAAGTGTCGGAAGGATTGATCATCGTCGAGTCGCCCGCCAAGGCGAGAACTCTGAAGCGGTTTCTGGGTGACCGTTTCGACGTTCTTGCCTCGATGGGCCACGTCCGCGACCTGCCCGGAAACGAACTTGCGGTGGACGTTGACGCCGGCTTCAAGCCGCACTACGAGGTGGTCGAGAGCCGAAAGAAAACGATCGGCGAGCTTCGGACCGCCTCCAAGAACGAGACAGAGGTAATCCTCGCCTCCGACCCCGACAGGGAGGGGGAGGCGATCGCATGGCACCTGTCGGAGGTGCTCAAGCTCCGTAACCCCAAGCGAATCGAGTTCCACGAGATCACGGCCGAGGCAGTGCGACGGGCGCTCGAGTCGCCGCGCGACATCGACATGCGCCTGGTGAACGCCCAGCAGGCTCGCCGGGTGGTCGATCGCCTGGTCGGTTACCGGCTCAGCCCGTTCCTGTGGAGCAAGGTTCAGAAGGGGATCGGCGCCGGCCGAGTCTCGTCTGTAGCGCTAAGGCTGGTCGTCGACCGCGAGGAGGAGATCAGGAAGTTCGTCGCTGTCGAGTCCTGGACTATCGACGTGGAGCTGGCGAAGCAGAGGGCCGACCAGCACTTCTTGGCCAGGCTCAACCGCCTGCGCAACGAGCCCTCCGAGGCTGACGCCAACGGTGACGGGGAGACCGAGACCAAGCCTGACAACACGAAGATTGTGGTCAAGAGCGAAGCCGAGGCCCAAGAGATCGTGCGCAAGCTCGAGGGCGCCAGCTACAAGGTCATCGGCGTCGACAAGAAGCGCCGCACCAAGAGTTCATACCTGCCGTACATCACCTCCACGTTGCAGCAGGACGCCTCGAGCCGGCTGCGGTTCGCGCCGCGACGCACCATGCGCGTGGCCCAGGACCTTTACGAAGGTATCGAGCTGGGCGACGAGGGCTCGACGGGTCTGATCACCTATATGCGAACCGACTCCACACGCATCTCGCCCGAGGCCGAGGCTAAGGTCAAGGGCTGGATCAAGGAGAAGCACGGGGACAAGTACATCGGCGGCCCCCGGACCGGCAAGGTGAGCCCGGGTGCGCAGGATGCGCATGAGGGAATCAGGCCGACGGATGTCAACCGAACCCCCGACTCGGTGCGCCAGTACCTCAGCGCCGACCAGATGAAGCTGTACGACCTCATCTGGCGCCGTTTCGTCGCCAGCCGCATGGCACCCGCGGTCTACGACCAGACGCAGGTGGAGATCGAGGGCGGCGAATACGTGTTCCGGGTCACAGGCTCTGTGCTCGCGTTCGACGGCTTTTACAAGGTGTGGGAGCGCGACGAGAAGGAAGAGCCCGACCTGCCCGAGATGGCCGAAGGCGAGGACCTTGACTATCACAGCCTCAAGCCCGAGCAGCACTTCACGCAGCCGCCGCCGCGCTACTCGGAAGCGACGCTGATCAAGGAGCTCGAGCAGCGCGGCATCGGCCGACCATCGACTTACGCCCCGATCGTCGAAACGATCAAGGATCACGGCTACGTCGAGATCAAAGAGCGCCGCCTGCACCCGACACGGATCGGCGAGGCCGTGAACACGATCATGGTCGGGCACTTCAAGGTCATCTCCGACGACGACTACACGGCGACGCTGGAAAAGCGGCTCGACGAGGTCGAGCAGGGCAACCAGGAGTGGGTGCCTGTGGTCAGCGACTTCTACGGGCCGCTGCAGAAGATGCTCACTGACGCCGAGGAAGCAATGCCTTCCGATACCGACGAGGTGTGCCCGCTGTGCAAGGAAGGGCACCTGGTACTCAAGGCCAGCCGTTTCGGGCCGTTCATGGGTTGCTCGCGCTATCCGAAGTGCAAGTTCCGCCGGGCGCTCACGCCCGAGGGTGAGTTGCCCGAGCCCAAGCTGCTTGACGAAGCTTGCCCGAATTGTGGCAAGCCGCTTCAGCTCCGCTCCGGTCGCTTTGGGGAGTTTGTCGGCTGTTCCGGCTACCCCGACTGCAAATACATAAAGAAGGATGCAGCACAGGCCGAGAAGCTCACGGGCGAGAAGTGCCCGATGTGCAGCGAGGGCAACGTTGTCGAGAGGACGGGTCGTTTCGGACCGTTCGTCGCATGCTCGCGCTACCCGGAGTGCAAGTACAGGGCCAACATCGGCAAGGACGGCAAGCCCGGTCAAGGGCCGAAACTGCTCGACGAAGCGTGCCCCGTCTGCGGCAAGCCGATGATCGAGCGCCGTGGGCGCTACGGCATGTTCAAGTCATGCTCGGACTACCCGGCATGTCCGGGCCCGAAGCGCGCCAAGAAGGGCGCGGAAGCCTGAGCTCGGAACATTCGTAACTCCGGACGGTTTTCGGGCGGGTTCTGATTCGGGTCTCAGCCGACTCGCCTTACAGTGGTGCCACCAATGCGACCAGTGTCCGTTCTGGCGATCGTGCTGCTGGCACTCTCCTGCGGCGGCAACACTGGACATAGTCCAAGCCCAAGCGCTGCGGGCTCGACCGCAAGTCCCGCCTCTTCGCCTTCCGGGGGCGCGGTTGCGAGCTACGGGCTGCTCCTGACCGCGGGAACCCTAGAGATGATCACGCCTGCCGGCACCATCGCGGCCCACGCCGGGGTCGCGGCCCCTTCGGTTCATACCTGCGGGCAGGGAACGGGCGCGGTGCTGCAGCCGCCCGTGAGCGCGAGCGACACCAAGGTCTACTACCGAGACGGCAACACCGCGATCAAGTTCCTGACGCCGGAAGGACAGACCGGAAACGTGACGACCGTGCCCGGCAGCGCCACGGCGGTCAGCTTCTTCTCGGTCAGCCCTGACGATCAGCGCATTGCGGTTCTAGTCGAAGATCTGTCGCCGGCGACCACGATCAAGCTCTCGCTGTACGTCGAAGACCTGAACGGCCACACGAATCACTCGGTGATCTTCACCAACACGGTGCCCAAGTTCAAAAGCGCGACCACCCTTTGGCCCATGGGCTGGCACAACAGCTTGCTGTTGCTCGCGGTCTGGGCGCCATGCACGTTCGAGCCAGCCGGACTGGTGCCGCTCGAGTGGCACGTCGCCAACGCCGTGACTGCCGTGCGCGTTGCCAAGATCGGCAACCCATGCATCCCGAGCTACTGGCCTTCACCGGCAGGGGTGGCATGCATCGACCTCAGCACTAAGCTGGCCAGCCGGTTCGACTGGGCCGGAAACGCCACTGGCAGCGCCACCGCCCAGGGCTCCGAGTTCCAATCCGGCCTCTCGCCATCCGGCCGGAGTCTCTTCCTGACGCCGGGCCAGGGCATCGGCGCTCCGGCGCCGGCAACCCGGATCGTCGTCCTGGGAACCGGGGGCGGGTCGGCGGTGGCCGGCCACTCGGCCTGCTTGTGGATCGACGAGGGCCATCTCCTCGCGCCGGACGCGGTGATCTCCTTTCCTTCGAGCACGGCGACGAC
>JBDUAO010000144.1:0-6598 GCA_040004595.1 Candidatus Dormiibacterota bacterium
CCACGGGCAGCCTGACGAAGAGGTCCTCTCCGAAGAGGCCGGCGAACATATTGCCGTTCACGAAGGCCGCGAGGTTGCCGAACATGGGTCTGAGCGTCACGGTCGGACCATCCGGAACGAGCTTGCTGAAAGCCGCTTTGGCATCCTCGCTCGGCCTGGGCATCGCACCGCCTTCCATCGGACTCATACCCCCTATTTTGAATTTTCCCGACCCGCGTGCGCAATCCGAGCGTTGGTAGGGAGAGTGACCTGGTGACATCCGTCTTCAACCGCCTCGGGAACCTTGGCATCCTTCTGATCGCCTGCGCCCTCTTGCTGGGGGGGTTGGCGGGAGCGGCTGTGGTGCACCACTACGACAGGCTTTCGGCGCACACGATCGATACCCACCAGGGGGACGACGGCAAAGGTCAGGGCCAGACCAAGCAGAAGAAGCAGCATGGCCATCAAAAGCACCCAAACCAAGGTCACCAAGGCACACCAGACAGCGGACAGTCCGAAGCCGACTAGTCTTTCGCGGCCGGGGGGCACGACAAGGACGCTTGACATATTGATAAGTAGGCTTTACTCTCTGCGCAGTCATGAGTGACGCCCCTCCACCACAGCGCGACCCAACCCAACCACCGGTCGAGCCCCTGTACACGCACCCCGCTTCGCCGTTCCAGCGGACTGAATCGAACATCCCGCCCCACGTGGCACGCGTTCCGGGTCCGACGCCGCCGGCCATGGGGGTCCAATCGACCTGGGTCACGTACCGGTCTCAGATCGAGATCGGCCTGGCCCTGCTGGCCTACATGATGTTGCTCATCGGGTCCGTGACCCTCCTGCGCGCCAACCCCGACGCGCCTTGGCGCTACATCGTGACGGTCGTTCCGGTCCTGCCCGCTGCCCTTGTGGTGTTTCTCTTCGTGCGGCGGTTGGCCCAAACCGATGAACTCCAAAAGCGGATCCAGACCGAGGCGTTCGGTTTCGCGCTCGGCGCCACCGCCCTGCTCACCTTTACGTACGGCTTCCTCGAGGGGGCAGGCATGCCCCATCTCAACTGGACCTTCATCCTGCCCCTCATCGCGATCTTATGGGGCGTGGGCACCGCCGTCTTCACGTTCCGGTACAGGTGAAGAACCGGCTACGAGTCCTGCGGGCCGAGCTGGACTGGTCGCAGGCGGAGCTGGCGCAAAGGCTGGGGGTATCGCGCCAGACCGTCAACGCGATCGAGACCGGCAAGTACGACCCAAGCCTGCCCCTCGCTTTCTCGCTCGCGCGAACTTTCAAGCGGCGAATCGAGGAGATATTCGAGGCTGAGCCGAGGCAGAAGGTCGGGGGCTGACCCAAGGCTCGGTCCCGGGCGCTGGCTGCTAGGGGTCGTTCCGGGCACTCTTGGTCGCAACCGCGGTCCGATGTGGCTGCTGGGAGCCCCGGTGAAGGAGGGGTCGAGGTGGGTCGGCGGGGTATCATTGCACCTCTGCCCGAGCGGGAGTAGCTCACTTGGTAGAGCGCGACCTTGCCAAGGTCGAGGTAGCGGGTTCGAAGCCCGTCTCCCGCTCCACTTCACTCTCACTGGCGTTCGAGTTCAGTCGCGGGAGACGTCTATCGAAAGGCCGGCGCCTCCGGCGCCGGTTGCGCTCCACTTCACTCTCACTGGCGTTCGAGTTCAGTCGCGGGAGACGTCTATTGAAAGACCGGCGCCTCCGGCGTCGGTTGCGCTCCGGTAGCAACCTCTCGAAAAACGTTCAGGCTTCACGCGGAGCGGCCACCAGGGACCCGCAGGATTGAAGGCGACCTGGTCCGGCGCGTGCGGGGCAATCGGCGCATAGTGGGACGATCTCAGGCAGACTCGAAGACGCGTCCGTGCTCGACCTCGAGGGCCACGAGGTGGCCCTGCGGACTCTCTATGAAAACGGCCCGGTCGTGATCGTCTGGCTGCGCCACTACGGCTGAATGTTCTGCAAGGAGCAGGCTGCGCAGTTGTGCGGCATCAAGCAGGACATCGAGGTCGCTGGGGCGAACCTGGCCTTCATCGGCAGTGGTGAGGCGGTGTACGCACGAGAGTTCAAAACCGAATTCGCCCCCGACTGCACGGTGCTGACGGATCCCACGACCGCGACCTACGTACTCCTCGGAACCAGGCGGACGATCTGGGGCTCGTGGTCGCTGCAGTCGTTGCCGGCCAACCTTCGAGCTATACGCCGGGGGTTCCGTATGTCGCGAACTCGAGGCGACGCCCGCCGGCTGGGGGGAGTGGCGATCCTGGACTCCAGGGGCGCGATCAAGTGGAAGTACCTGAGTCGCATCGCGGGTGACCACCCGACGCCTGCCAACCTCCTCGCCGCCGTGCGCGCTCTCAAGTAATCGAGCCACCCACAGCAGGCAGGCTCGAGTACGCGTCGGTCCTCCGGTCTTAGGCGCGCCTGCCGCGGCCGGCGACGGCGCGGAAGATGACGAGCAGGATCACGGCCCCGACGAAGGCGACCACGATCTGGACGAGGATGTTGGTCACAGAGATGTGGGCGAGGCCCGCAAGCCAGCCGCCCACGAAGGCGCCGAGGATGCCGACCACGATGTCCCAGATGAGACCCATGCCCTTACCGGTCAGCACCTTGCTGGCCAGAAATCCGGCGATCGCCCCGACGATGATCCAAACGATGATGCTTCCAAGTTCCACGCCTATACCTCCGAAGTCGCCTTGCGGCGATGGTTGGAGCGGGTCGCGGGTTTGACTTCGTCGGTATCACCCATGGCCGCCAGCTCGTCGGACATACGCCTGGCGCGCTTCGCAAGCCGCCTTAACTCTGTGCGCTGGGAGACCGCATAGCCGCCGATCGCCGCGCCGGCGACGAGTCCCAGTGCCAGCATGCCGATCAAAGGCCACTGGCCGGACGTCTGCTTGAACTCAGGTAGGACCACCAGATCGCTCAGCGAGGTGTCGTTCCACTTCTTCGGCCAAGACCTGAAATCGGTCACGAGGATGCGGGCTTGGTGCCTTTCGGCGCGGTGACGATTCTGATGAGCACAACCAGGCCCCAGGCGATCACGGCGTAGACCACGATCGCCACCAGCGATGCGGTCTCGAACGTGTTCGTCCTCGACCCGGTGTCGCCGAAGATCCCTGTGAAGGGAGCCACCATCGGCCCACTTACCTGGTAGATGAAGTTAACGAAGGCGGAGTGGGCCGAGGCGCCGAAGAGCTTCCCAAGGAAGCGAGCGGCGATGAAGATCTCGACCACACCGACCACGAACCAGACAACCGCGGCGGCGCGAAAGTTGTAACGGCTCTGTTCGGTCATCGTCACGTGCTCGACCGGAGCGGGCACGGGCGCCGAAGCGGGAGGCGGCTGTTGCATTGCCATTCAGTAATTCATCCTTCGGCTCAGCATCGCTCTCTGGCCGTAACAAAGTCAGCAATTTAACCCGGGTTCAAGCGAGCCCGGCGTATCTCGCTTCGAGCACCAGGCGATCCGAGTACCAGTGGTTCTTCTTATCGAAATGACCCGTGCAGGTGATCAAGGTGAGCCTGGGCAGGCCATAGGGATCAGCCAGTCCTGGCACGCCCACGCCGGCGGGTACCGTGCTCATGGATTCGACCAGAAAGAGGCGCCGGGTCCCATCCGAGAGCACCACGACGATCCTGTCGTCGACGTGCAGAGTGTCCAGCTTGCCGAAGATCATTGGTTTGCCGGGGTAACCGGCGTGGCCTTCTATGACTGCATCACCGGGAGCTCCAGGCACGGGGCTGCCTTTATACCAACCGGCGTTCCAACTATTCTCCGGTAGGTTCATGACGCCGTACTGGTCGACCCCCACCTTCTCTACCGCCCGGTGAACGTCCAGTAACGGAATGAGCAGCTGAGCGGGCGGCGCTTTGGGTATGCGAAGTTGTGGCGGCGGCGCCTCCGCGACCACCGGGGGCTTTGCGTGCAGCCACGAGGGCTTTCCCGACAGGTTGTTCCCAGAAATCTCCAGCGCGGCGATGCCGTCCTGAGGGGGACCGACCAGGTCCAAGAGGCCGTCGGTGGGTGCCCCGTCACGCCATGCAGTGGCCGCGGTCACCACCAGCAATGCTATGAGCACAGCCTGACCGATCAGCCGGACTGGGAATTGGGCGCGGTCGACGATTGCCGGCCACGCCTCGATCATTGCCAAACTTTAAGTGGTGCGGCGGCGCCTTCGGGCGCTCACGCCCAGTGCGGTTGCGCCGACGCCGGCGCCGATTCCGACCACCAGAATCCAGGGGAACGAACCGAGCAGCTCCTGAGGGATGCCCAGAGTCGCCGGCAGCACGTTGCTGCTTGGCGGTGGAACGTAGGTCGGGGCGGCATAGCCGCAGCCACTGGGCTGGATGATCCGGTTGGTGTCGAGGGTGACTGCGCCGATCCGGGCGAGGGCCCTGCCGTTGAGCGTTGCCCCTGTCGTCATCGTGATGGATGCATTGGCCATGATAGTGCCGACCATCGCGGTCGAGGTGCCGATGGTGGCTGAGCTGCCGACCTGCCAGAAGACGTCGCAGGGCTGAGCTCCGTTGACCAGGCGAACGCTTGATGCAGACGCGGTGGTGAGGGTGCTCCCGATCTGGAAGAGGAAGACGCCACCCCCGGTCAGGGTCAGCCGACCGGTCAATTGGGCCGAGGATGAGAACTTGTAGGTGCCCGCGACCAGGGTCCGGTTGCCCAGGTTCCCGGACAACGTGGTGGCAGGGGTCTGCCCGGCCGCGTTGTTGTACGCGATGGTCAGGTCGCTCTTGGCCTGGAGCGCCGCGCCGTTGGTCTTGTCCCGCTGACCAGAGGTTCCGGGCGGAAAACCGACGATCGAGGTGCCCGGGTGGAGTCCCATCTTGCCGGTTATCCAGGACGGGCCGGTGTTCGTGATGGTGGATCCAGCGAGGACCGCGTAGTTGCCCGCGGTTCCAAGCGGCGGAAGGGTGGCGGCGATCGCCGTGGCCGGCCAGATGAGTACGACGAGAGCTGCAAGACCGACCGACAAAAGGGAGCGACGCATGTTTTTCACCTCGTCATATTGTATAAAGCGGTGTAACAATATCAGCAAAAACCTGCTCACGCCTAATACGAAGGCGGGGTGATTATCCACAGCACCTCCGCTCTGGCCGGCCCCGGGTTGTGGTTCTTGTGCGGGATCCGACTTTCGAACGTCAGGGAATCCCCAGCGGTGAGCTTGTACAGCTCGTCGCCAACCCAGAAATCGAGCTTCCCTTTCAGCAGGACCACGCATTCCTCATCGGATCGGTGGGAGTAGGGCTCGTCCCCAGAGCCACCTCCCGGCTCGATCTCGGTGAAGATCACCATTAGCTTCCCCGTCAGGCTGGGGGTCAGAAGGGAGTCGCGCCAGCGACGCTGCGGATGAGTCAGGACGGCGCGATCAGCTTTGCGAACGAGGCGGCCGTTTGGGGTCCCGCCGGCAAAGAAGGTCCCGATCGAGGTGTCGAGGGCTTCGGCGATCTTGCGCAGCGACGCCACTGAGGGGGAGGTCCTGTCGTTCTCCACCTGTGAGTGGAAGCTCTGCGTCAAGCCCGTCGCCTGGGCGAGCTGCTTTAGGGACTGGCCGCGCGTCTCGCGGGCCCGGCGAATCGTCGCGCCCAGCGTCTCCGTCATGCGGGTCGAGTCTCGGTCGCCGACCGTGCAGCGGCGAGCAGCAATCCGGCTTCGCCCTCACCACGGCCGTGGCGGCGAACGATCGCCGATGCGGCAAAGATGCAGGTCAGGGTGACGACGAGCATCGCGGTCGCGATCGCGTTGACGGCCGGGGACACCCCGAACCGCAGCATCGAGAAGATCAGGAGCGGCAGCGTGGTCGAGCCGGCGCCGGCGACAAAGAAGGTCAGCACGAAATCGTCGAATGAGAAGGTGAAGGCGAGGAGGCCGCCCGCGAGGATGGCCGGATACAGCAGAGGGATGGTCACAAGCCACAGGGTTCGCACCGGCGTGGCGCCGAGGTCCTGTGCCGCCTCCTCGAGGCTGCGATCCATGCCAGCCAGTCGTGCCCTCACGATGAGCGCGACGATGCTCGTGTTGTAGACGACGTGTGCGACGACGATCGTCGGGATGCCGAGGTCGAAGTTGATGGTCACGAAGAACAGCAGCGACGCGATCGCGATAACGATCTCGGGGGTGACGATCGTGCCGTACACCATGGTTTCGAACACGCCGCGCATTCGTTTGCCAACTCTGACCATTCCGACCGCGGCAAGTGTTCCGAACACAACGGCAAGCAACGCGTTGATCGAAGCGACAATCAGGCTGGTGCGCAGGGCCTCGAGCACAGCGTGATCCGTCCATGCGATCGCGTACCACTTGAGGGAGAACCCGCCCCAAACCGCGACGAGCCGCGAAGCGTTGAACGAAAAGATGATCACGAACACGATGGGCAAGAATAAGAACGCATAGACGGCGCCGGTCCAGACCCGCAGCATCGGGTCGAAGAGTTCGGCAACACGGTCTCTCGTGTCGGCTCTCCGCATGACAGAAACGCGCGCCGCTACGGTGGCCATCAGAGCGCGAGCTCAGCAGAGGTCGCTCGGCGCGCCGCTTTGAAGTAGATGGTGATCAAGATCAAGAGGATGAGGATCACGCCCATCGCCAGAGCCGATCCG
>JBDUAO010000033.1:0-21935 GCA_040004595.1 Candidatus Dormiibacterota bacterium
GCCCGCGCCTGGCGATCGAGACATTCCTACTCGAGGCCAGGCGGGTGTGAGCGCCGAGAGATTCGCTTTGAAGGAAATGCTCGATTGACTATCTTCGACCTCGTCTTACTCATTGGCGGCGCAGTCGGCATCCTCATGGGTGCGTGGCCGTTGCTATCGGGAAGGAATTACCCCGGGGTCTTCGGCCGGGGTTTCACCCAGAGTGACAACGTCCGGCTCCTGCGCGCGCCGGCCATCTACTTCCGAGCCCTCGGCGCAACTATCGCCACGGCGGGGCTCGTTGTTTGCGACGTCGGAGTCATTTTGTGGGTGTCGAGCGCGCGCCCTACAGATGGCGCTGCCGTCGCCATGATCGGGGCGATTGCGGGCATTGGCTTGGCTGGCTTATTTGGCTCGTTCGCATGGCTCCTTGTTCTGACTTATCGCTACAAGCTGTTTCGCTGGAATGCGCCATGACATTGCCGACTCGAGACGATGCCTGGGAGCTGATGACGTCGACGACGCCGTCGCTGCAGCTCCGCCGCCACATGCGCAGCGTCGAGATGGCGATGCGCGCATACGCCCGGCGCTTTGGCGAGGATGAGGAGCGTTGGGCTGTGCTCGGTGTCATCCACGACTGGGACTACGAGTCAGGGCCGACCCTCGACCTCCACCCGATGAGAGGAATCGCGATGCTGCGTGAGAAGGGCTGGCCGGAGGACATCCTCGACGACATCGCCTCGCACGCTCTATATCTGGACGTCCCGCGCGACACGCCGATTCGCAGGGCGCTTCATGCGGTGGACGAGATGTCCGGATTCATCATCGCCTGCGCCCTGGTCAAGCCCGACAAATCACTAAGCGCCGTCGAGCCCGCCGGCGTACGCAAGAAGATGAAGGACAAGGCCTTCGCGCGGGCTGTCAACCGCGAGGAGCTTCTTCACGGCGCCGAGCTCCTCGGTATACCCTTCGACGAGCACGTGGAGATCGTCCGCGATGCCCTGAAGCCTATAGCCGAGGAGCTGGGACTGAATCCATGAGCACTGGCGGCAAGCCTCGCGTCCTCCTCATGCACCCCATCCTTGACCCAGGTCCGGCGATCCTGGCTGAGGCCGCGGAGGTCATTTCGTACCCAGCCGGTCGTCCCCTGGACGAGGCGAGCATCAGGCAGATGGCAGAGGGCTGTGTCGGGATCGTGAGCCAGCTGATGGATCCGATCCGCGAGATGGTGCTGTCCACGCCCGGCCTGAAGATCGTCAGCAACGTGGCTGTAGGTTTCGACAACATCGATGTCGCCGCCGCCACGGCTCATAAGGTGATGGTGACCAACACGCCGGGAGTGCTGGACGACGCGACCGCCGACTTCGCCTTCACCTTACTGATGGCGACTGCGCGCAGAATCGTCGAGGCCGATAACTTCGCCCGCCAGGGCCGGTTCAAGGGTTGGGCGATCGACATGATGCTCGGCGCCGACGTGTTCGGCGCCACCCTGGGCCTCGTGGGAATCGGCCGCATCGGCCGCGGGGTCGCACACCGAGCCAAGGGTTTCAACATGCGGGTCCTGTACTACGACCCGCATCCGCTGCCGCCGGACGCGGAGCAGCAGCTGGGCGCCTTGCGTGTCGACTTGGGCCGGTTGCTGGCGGAGTCCGACTTCGTATCGGTGCATGTGCCCCTGACTCCGGAGACTCAGCACATGCTGAGCACCGCGCAGTTCGAGCAGATGAAGAGGACCGCGATCCTCATCAACACGTCACGTGGGCCCGTCGTCGATGAGGCCGCGCTCGTGCAGGCGCTGTCCGCCAAGAAGATCGCGGGCGCTGGGCTGGATGTTTACGAGCGCGAGCCGGCGGTGCACCCTGGCTTGATTCCGATGCCCAACGTTGTGCTCGCACCACACATCTCGAGCGCCACTGTGCGAACGCGATCCGAGATGTCGGCGATGGCCGCGAGGAACATGGCCACGGCGGCACGAGGCGGCAGGCCGCCCAACCTGGTCAACCCCGAGGTCAAGAAGTAGCGCCTTCACGCCAGTACCGGCTGCTGGCGCTCGACCTCGACGGGACGATCCTCAGCCCCACGCTGCAGCTGGACCCGCGCGATATCGAGGCGGTGGGCCGCATGGTGAGGGCAAGGATCACCGTGGTGGCCTGCACCGGCAGGCCATTTCCGGGAGCCCTGCCGTGGGTCAAACGCCTTGGGCTTGAGACCCCGATCATCTGCTACCAGGGCGCTCAGATCAGGGCCCAGGACGGCGAGATGATTCTCGATCACGGCATCGACCACGACCTGGCGATGGAAGTGATTCGCTTTGCCCGCGAACGCGACGTCCATGTGCAGGCGTATTCCAAAGACGACCTGCTGGTCGAAAGGGATCGGCCTGAGGCGCATGAATATGCGGACCATGCCGGCATGCCGATCCACGTGGTCGGGGACCTCGATGAGGCGATGGGGCCGACGACGCCCAAGCTCGTGATGGTCGCCAAGCGCGAGGTGCTGGAGGCGCTCCTTCCGGAGGTGCGTCGGCTCTGGCAGGGAAAGTTGAACGCGGCCACGTCGATGCCCACGTATCTCGAGTTCACCACCATCGAGAGCGACAAGGCCAAAGCGCTTGCCTTTCTTTGTGACCAGCTCGGAATTGGCCAATCCGAGACGGTCGCGGTCGGCGATGGCCGCAACGACGTCTCGATGATCTCCTGGTCGGGCCTGGGTGTTGCCGTGGATGGCTCTGAGCACGAAGTCATCGCCGCGGCCGACCGCACGATACCCAGGCCAGGCCATGGTGGAATCCAGCAGCTTGCCGACGTGTTGATCAAGTGATGGGAACTCTTCTTTTGGTGCACGCGCACCCTGACGACGAGGCGATCTCGACTGGGGGCGCGATGATGAAGGCCAGGGCCGACGGCCACCGTGTGGTGCTGGTTACAGCCACGCGCGGTGAGGTCGGCGAGATCTACAACATGGATGAGGCATCCACCCGGCCGCACCTCGGTGACGTCCGGACCAAGGAGCTTGAGGCTGCGTCGGGGCTGCTAGGCGTCAACCGCGGCGAGTTCCTCGATTACAGAGACTCGGGCATGGTCGGCACCGCCGACAACGAGAACCCCAAATCGTTTCACCAAGCCCCGTTGGATGAGGCGGCTGCCAAGCTGGCCGCCATCCTGCGAGAAGAGCGTCCGGACGTCGTCGTGACATATGACGCGGACGGAACATATGGACACCCCGACCACATCAAGGCGCATCTGACCACCAACGCTGCGCTCGACCTCCTGGAGAAGGAGGGCTGGCGCCCAAGCAAGCTCTATTACACGGGCATCCCGCGGACGCTGATGCAGAAGTTCATGGAGTCGCTGCCCGACGACGCCCAACGACAGGAGCGCGAGGGCACCATCACCATTCCAGGTACCCCCGATGAGCTGCTCACGACCAAGGTAGACGTAGGCGAGTATGTGGACCGCAAGCGCGAGGCGTTTGCCGCCCACGTGACCCAGAACGACCCCAACTCATGGTTCACGACGATGGCGGACCAGATCTACCGGCTGGCCTTCGGCACCGAGTACTACCGGCTGGCGCGCGGCAAGCCGGGTTCAGATCTGCCGGAGAACGACCTGTTCGTGGGCATCGCCGACAAGTAAGTCGGCCTCAGCCCTCCGCGTAAACTCAAAGCACAGTGTCCCGACCCCGGAGTTCCACTCATCTTCGCGGCCTGGGCGGCCGGGCGCCTGCGGCGCTGAAGCCGGCGTCAAGGGGCCTGGCGCGCCGTCGTCACGCATCTGGCGATGCGCTCCTAGTCTCGCCACCCTTTCCTTGGCTCCGGCCGCCAAGACCACGAATCTGGAGCGGCCCTCCGGGGCCAGGACACTAGATGGAAGTGCTCAAGATCACGCCCAGGGGCTATTGCCACGGCGTGGTCGATGCTTTCCGCATCGCCAAGAAGGTGCGTGAGGAGACCACCGGGCCCGTGCACATGCTCGGCATGCTCGTCCACAACACCCACGCCACCGACGATTTGCAACAGCAGGGGGTCGATCTGGTCGACCAGAACGACAGGCTTGCCGGCCTGAGCCAGATCAAAGGAGGCACCGTCATCTTCACCGCGCATGGCGTCTCGCCCCAGGTCAAGCAGCGGGCCGCGGAGCTGGGTTTGACTCCGATCGACGCGACGTGCTCGGACGTCGTCCGCACGCATGAGCTGGTGGCCGACCTCGCCCGCAAGGGGTACCAGGTCGTCTACATCGGCAGAAAGGGCCATCCCGAGCCGGAAGGCGTGATGGGCGAGGCACCGGGCAAGGTGCACCTCGTTCAGGACCCTGAGGACATTGACGCGCTGGAACTGAAGGGAGACCGAATCGCGGTCACGTGCCAGACCACGCTGTCCGTCTGGGACACCGAAGATCTCATCGGCCGCGTCCAGGCGCGCTACCCCAACGCCGAGGTCCACAACGAGATCTGCCGCGCGACGCAGGAACGGCAGGAAGCCGCGGTTGAGGCGGCGCCGCACGTGGACCTCGTGATCGTGGTCGGCAGCCCCCGCTCATCCAACTCGCTGAGGCTGGTCGAGGTGGTCAAGAAGCTGGGCCACAAGCCTGCCTACCTGGTCGACAACCTCGAGGACCTGGATCTCGCTTGGTTCAAAGGCGCCAAGAAAGTTGGAGTCACGAGCGGGGCATCCACCCCAAGCCAGCTCACACGCCGAGTGATCGAATATCTCGAGGCGCTGGAAGTCCCCGCTTAGGGTCTGCGGAGACGCCGGATGGCGCGCGTGAGCGGGTTTGCGGTCGCTGGTGTGGTCAACGCCGGCGCTACCGCGGTCGAGGCCGGAGCCTCGATCGGAGCGACGGTGCCAGGGGTTTCACCATTTCGTGCCGCTGCAGAGCTCGTGGGGCGCCGCCGTCGTCGTCGCCTGCCGCTTGCCGCTCGCTCCGGCGCAGCGGTTGCCGCCGCCACTGGCGGGGCCTGAACAGGGTCCACAGCCGCTGCCGACTTGGGCTCGATCGCATCGCTGGCCGGCGTGCGGCGACGCCGCCGACCCCGCCGTGCGGTGACGGCGCCAGAGGCTGCTGCGGATGCCGGTGCCGCGGCCGGCTCTGTTGGGGAGGGCTCGGCCAGGCGGGCCTGAGGGCCGCGCAGCACGCTGGCTCCGACCTCGCCCTCGGCGCAAAGAGCGCCGGCTGCCGTGTGAACATCCACGCGCCACACGACTATCGCCGTCGGCGACCCCCCGACGGGCGCGCGTTTCTGGGTCAGCGTCCAGCGGGCGTAGATAGTGTCCCCGGCATGGACGGCGCGGGGGAACTTCCAGTTCAGCCATTCCCACTCGGCGACGGCAGGTACCGGCATATCCATCGAGCCAAGGCCGACTGCCATGGCGACGAGGAGAGCAGGAGGTGCGACGCGGCCATTTCGATGCGTGGCATCGATGGTGAGCGGGGAGAAATCACCGGCTACCGCAGCGAACAGCGCGATCTCGGATTCGGAGATGGTGCGCCGCCGGGTCGTCCACTCGCCGCCAAGGGGGAGGTCGTCGAAAGAGATCGGCTCCAGGTCGGGCCGAGTATAGCCCGAACAACCCTGCGGTCAGGGGCGTTAACCTATGGCAACTCAAAAAGGGAGGGGTTTTTGCCCGATCCAGCGAGCGTCCTGCTAGTCACATCGATTCTGCTAGTTATCGCGTTCGTCCTGCTCACGGTTTCCTTGATGCGGCTTCGAAGGACAACGAGGCAGCTTCAGGCCGCCCTCGCGGACGAAAGCGGCGCGCGGGACCGGGCCGGCCTCATGCTGGCGATCGCGTCGGCTGTCAACTCCTCGCTAGCGCTGGATGAGGTCCTGAGCGTGGCACTCACCCACGCCGGCCGGATCATGGGGGCTGTCGCGGGGGCCATGTACCTGATGACCCCGGGCACCAACGAGATGCGCCGGGAGGCCGAATACAACCTCGCCGCGCGAGCCAAGGGCGCTGTCCGCCACCTCGAGGAGGAGCCGTTGCGCACGGCGCTGACCGCGATGCGTCCGCAGGTGCTCAAGCTCTCGGATGAGGCCTCTCCCAGCCTCGAGGCCGGCGGCCACCCCCAGCACGTTCTCGTCGTCCCGATGCAGCGGTCCGGCCAGCTCATGGGGGCGATGGAGCTCTACCTCAATGCCAGGCGTGAGCTGACCGACGACCAGGCGGACCTCCTCAACGGAGTCGCCTCGCAGGGCGCGATCGCCATCCGGCATGCGCAACTGTTTCGGGCCCAGGAAGACAACGCCCTCACCGACGAGCTGACCAAACTTCCAAACCGGCGCGCCCTCGCCCAGCGCTACCTGCAGGAGATGAACAGGGCTCGTCGCTATCACAAGAGCATCGCGTTTTTGATGATCGATATCGACCATTTCAAACAGGTCAACGACACATACGGCCACCTTCAAGGGGACGCCGTTCTACATGAGCTGGCCAAAATCCTCACCACAGGCGCGAGGGAGTCGGACGTGTACGCGCGCTACGGTGGTGAGGAGTTCGGGATCATCCTCCACGAGACAACCGAGCAGGGAGCCCGGACGCTGGCCGAGCGCATCCGCGCCAAGGTTTCCGCGGCGACCTTCACCGGTGGACTGAAGCTGACCGTCAGCATCGGCGTTGCGGCGACCGCCGAGCCGGCGCAGTTCACCACCCTGATGGAGCATGCGGACCAGGCTCTATATGCCGCCAAACAAGGAGGCCGCAATCAGGTCCGCGTCGCGGATATGAACACGGCAGCCACGAAGCAACACGCCCAGACGTAACAACTCGTGGTTCTGCGGGCCAATAGAGTTCGATTCGTGACCCACTACTGCGTCAATTGCGGCGCCAAACTCGTGCCGCGTCTGATCGAAGGCCGCGCGTTGGAGGCCTGTCCCAACGACGACTTCGTGCTCTGGCATGACCCCAAGGTCACCACTGCGGTGGTGATCGAGGTCGACGACGGAATCCTTTTAGGACGACGCGGGATCGAGCCAGGCCGCGGTCTGTGGTGCCTTCCGGGCGGCTTCGTGAACGACGACGAAGATCCGTGGGATGCAGCGGCTCGCGAGTGCCTGGAAGAGATCTGTGCCGGCGTCGAGGTGACGCGCCTCATCGGCGTGTATCACATCGCCAAGCGCAACGCAGCGAGCATGGTTGGAATCGCCTATTCGGCCAGGCTGGCCGCTGGCAGTCGGCCTGCTCCCGGCACCGAGATGCTCGAGGTCGCGGTGTTTGCGCTCGACGCCCTGCCACCGCTCGCATTCCCCAGTCACCGGAAGGTGTTGGACGAATACCTGGGGACGCTCAAGCCGGATGGAGCGTCGGCGGTTACGTCCCGGGGGCGGGGGGAGGCAGCGGGATCTCGGAGTGCGGTCGCACCGGCTCGGCGTGGAACGCGGCCATCACCAGCGCCAGCACCATCGCAACCGAGGCGCAAGCGGTGAACCCGGCGGCGTAACCGTACCTCTGGACGATCGGCCCGAACACCAAAGGGCCGGCCGCCAAACCTAGGAATAAGACGGTCCCGTAAGCGCCCATTGCCACTCCGCGTGTGGACCCGGTGGACAGGTCGCCGAACACCACACCTATCGCCACGTAGACCGTGGCGACGAATGGTGTCGCGACGACGAGCAAAACCATTGGCGCCCAAAAACCTGTGAGGTGGCCTAGCACTATCGCTGCCGCCGACCACACCATCACACCGACAAACACGATCGGCCAGCGCCGTTTCGCCCGATCGACCAGCCGGCCGCCTGGAATCCGCGACAGGCCGTTGGCGACGGCTTGAATCGCGAGCATCAGGCCGATCTGAGAGTTCGGCAGGCCCAGGCTCTCCTTGCCGAAGATCGGCAGGAATGCGCCGACGGTGCCCCAGGCCAGAGTCGCCGCAAGAAGGCCGATGACAACCGGCCCAAACGCCCGCTGGGCGATCAGAGAGCGCAGGGGTCTCATGAATGTGAGCCTCTTGCCCGATTGGGGAGCGGAGCTCGCGGCGATGGAACCAGGGATTGCGAACACAAGCACAGCTGTGGTCACTGCTACATCCGTGCGCAGATCGATCCATTGGAGCAGCAGACCGGCGATCGACGGGCCGATGAAAAACCCGGCCTGCATAGAAAATGTGAGCCAGCCCATGGCCCGCCCGAGCCGGCCACTCGGCACCAGGGCGGTGATGGCGCTGAACAGCGCCGCCTGCTGAGCCCCCGCTCCAAGTCCGCCGACGATCTGCCACACGAACAGCGGCGCAACCGTGGTGGCTTCGGCCATGGCCAGCTGTGAGCCGGCTGCGACGATCAAAGAGATGATGAGCAGGATCCTCGTGCCGAAGCGGTCGATCAGGACCCCTGCGGGCATCGACAGCAGGGCGGCGGCGAGAGTTGCGGCAGAGAACAGCGCGCCGACCTCAAAGCGATCCGCCCCCAGCTCATGCGCATAGAGCGGCACAGTGAGACCGCGTGCAGACAGCGCTGCGAAAGATGCGCCCGCCGCGACGTAGATCGCCAGAGTTCGCCGCGAATCCGGGACACCCATGCGCACCGGCTTTCGGGGGCCCGTCCCGTCGTCGTCACGCATCAATAGATGCGCTCCTCCTAGTGCCACCCCTTCCTTCGCCTCGGGGCCCTGACCGGCGGCCAACGGCCGCCTGCCGCGATACGAGCGCGCGTCTGCCGTCGTGCGGCCCTAGGATACCGGCGCATGGTTCGGGAGCGTGTCGGCGACTGGCGCCTGGCCTGGCGCTTCGCGCTGGCGGGGCTGCTTGCCGGCGTGCTGGTCGTGGCGCTCAGCACGCGCGGATCGATGAATGGCCCTTTCTTCGCGGCACAGGACCAGCTGTTCCCCGCGCCAGCCCCAGGTCAGAGTGTGACCTTCATCGCGCTCGACCAGTCGTCGGTGGGTGCCATCGGCACGTTGACCAACGCGGATCACGCCAGGGTCATCGAATATCTAGCGAGCCTTCACCCGTCGGTGATCCTCCTCGACTTTCCTCTGCAACCCACGGCGCCCACGACAGAAGAGCCCAAGGTCGACACCAACATTCCACTGAAAGCTGCGATCAAAAAGGCCGGCAACGTGGTCTTGGTCTGCACTGCGGATGTCTCTCCAATGCAGGGGTTCCTGGATGTCGCCGCCGGCGTCGGTGAGCGCGGCCTGGGGATTCCTGACGACGCCAACAACGTGCGCGGAGTCGTGCTGCGGCCTGATCCAACCGCAACCTGCGATCAGAACGAATCCGATGAGCCGGCCTTCATCCAGGCGCTTCGAATCGCGACTGGAATCACCGACCCAATCGAGGTCAATTCAAGCGGCACCCAAGCGACATTTGGGCCGCATCGAATTCCGCTGGTCGGCAACCAGATGCTGATCAACTTCACAAGAGGCGGCGGTCCGAGCTGCGGCTACCAGGACGCTGAAAATGCAAGTTGTCTGCACCCTGAGCAGATAACAGACCACATAGTCGTCGTCGGCTCGAAGCTGATCGACGGCGGTGACGTGTACTCGCAAGCCGTCGCCTTCACGCACAACAACAGCTTTTGTCCGATAAGCCGGCCGCGCTGCATGCTCGACAACCAGAACTACGGCTACCGCATCCAGGGCGACGCAATGACCACGGTCCTTTCCGATCGCTACGTTCGCGTGCAGCAAGACAACTCGATGCTCCTGGCGATCATTCTTCTTTCGCTCGCGGTTGCGGTCGTCGTGTACGTGCTCTCGTTCCGCCCAGCTGTCATTTTCATCGGCGCCTTGCTCGTCGCCTATTACTCCACCATCGTCCTGTTGGGCAGGTCCGGCTACCTGGCCGACCCGCTGTATGCGCCGATCGCGATTGTCCTTTCAGCCTCCTTTTCGATGGCTGCCCGCTATGTGCTCGAGGATCGCGAGCGCCAAAAGGTCGAGAGGATCTTTGGTCACTACGTGGATCCTCGAATCGTCAGGCAGCTCGCCGCAACCCACTCGGTCGGCGACATCATCTCGAGAGGCGAGCGGCGCGACCTCACCCTTTTGTTCGTCGATATCAGAGGCTTCACGGCCATGTCTGAGGCGATGGCCGCAGAGGATGTGCTTTCGGTCATTCAGCACTATCTCGACGACATCAGCGCCCTCATCCTCAAGTGGGATGGGACGATTGACAAGTACGTTGGCGACGAGGTGGTGGCGTTATGGAACGCGCCGGCCACCCAGCCCAATCACGCCCTGCTGGCTATGCGCTGCGCTTACGACTTGATCGCTGAGGCATCAGCCCTTCAATCGAAGCTCGTCGAGCACGGCCTGCCGCCCGTAAGCTGGGGCATCGGGATCAACACGGGTCCGGCCGTGGTGGGGAACATGGGAAGCAAGGATCGTCTGCAATACACAGCGCTCGGCGACACCGTCAACACTGCTGCACGGTTCTGCAGCGCGGCGCCGGCGTTCAACATCCTCATCGGCTGGCCGACGTTTGAGGCCTGCTCCGAGTACATCGCCGTCGACGAAATGCCGGGCTTGCAGCTCAAGGGAAAGTCCGCCGAGAAATTCCGAGTCATGAAAGTCAGCGCCATCCGCGAAAGCCCTGGCGCCCCGTGGGTCCCGGTCCCAACCGAGGCTGCCCTCATGTCTTATGAGACGTACAAGCACCGCTACTCCCAACAATCAGTTTTCGCGGCGGCTCAAGAATCGGACACATGACCCTCGAGCGGGCGGCCGAGCTGCTTTCGGCCGCCAGTCGGGGCGTGGCGTTCACAGGCGCCGGCGCCTCTGCTGAAAGCGGCATCCCAACCTTTCGTGGAGCGGGCGGACTATGGACCAAATATGACCCTGTCAAGGTCGCCTCGATCGACTCCTTTATGCAGGATCCGACGGCTTACTGGAGGGTGTCAAAGGAGCGGGGAGGAATCGCTCTCGCCGCGCGCCCCAACCCTGGTCATATGGCGCTGGCGGCGCTTGAGGCCGCAGGCAAGCTCGTGGCGATCGTCACGCAGAACACCGATGGGCTCCACCAGGCATCGGGCAGCCGGCGCGTCGTCGAAATTCATGGCTCCAGCCGCACCGTGCAGTGCCTTGACTGTGGGACGCGAGAGTCACGTGCCGTCGTCCAGGCCAGGCTGGCTGTCCAGATGCCCCCTATTTGCAAATCGTGCGGCGGCAGGTTTCTCAAACCCACCGTTGTCCTGTTTGGCGAGGCGATGCCAACGGCGGCAATGCATGAGGCCTTGGCTCTTGCGCAGGGCGCTGACGTCATGCTCGTCGTCGGCTCTTCCTTGGTGGTGCGCCCTGCCGCTGACATTCCGCTGGCCGCAGCCCGCTCTGGCGCGCGCCTGATCATCGTCAACGCTGAGCCAACTCCACTCGACTCCTTCGCGGAAGTCGTGATCCACGGCCGCGCGGGCGAAGTGCTGCCGGCCATTGTTAGTCTGCTAGATGCGTGACGCTCCCGGCGCTCACAACGGCACTATCGACCAGAAGCTCGCCGCGCTCGTTGATGTCCTGCGCGACGCCTTCAAAAGCGCGATCCGGGAGCTGAACCCGCACTCTCCGCCCGATGGTGTCGGATAGCTCACGCCACCGGGCCACCACCTCTTCCGCGGGTGCCGAGCTCCATCTCTCGATGGCATGGCGCAGCTGATCGAGCAGCCAGTCGCGGGGCTGATTCAAGCTGGCCCCGCCCTGCGGCGCCCAGGTCAGGTTGATGCCGATCCCGCACACGGCTTTGGTGCCTGCCACCTCGACCAGGATGCCGCCAACTTTGCGGCCACCGAGGAGCAGGTCGTTGGGCCATTTGAGCCGCACGCCGCGATCGCACGCTTCGGCTGCGGCCACCCCTGCCGCCAGGCTCAGCAGCGGATTTGGTGGCAGGACGAAAGAAACCAGGAGTGCCGTTCCTGGTGGCGCTTCCCACCGGTGCTCGAGGCGTCCCCGGCCGGCAGTCTGGTGGTCTGCGACGACGATGGAGAGTAGGGGCAGATCTCGAGCTAAGTCCTGGGTCGAGGCCACGGATTCGAGGTGGATGATTCGCGCCTCGCCAGCTTCCATGCAATCGACGGTACGGCCTTCGGGGATGGTTGCGGCCCGCGTTGCTCACTTACTCGGCCCCGGGGTCCCCATGGCCAAGCCATGGGAGGGACCCGTGGATCACCGAATCTCTCGGGCGGCCCTCCGTCCGCTCCCCGGTTGGCCGGTAAGCTGGTGGGCGATGAAGATCCACCGCGCCGTCACGCTGGTGGCCATGATGTTGCTCGCGGTCGGCGCTCTTGCCCTGCTCCTGATCACAGGCATCGCCAACTTCGACGGCCGCTCGCTCATTGCGCTTCTCGTCGTCGTGGTGGCTGCTGCGGCCGGCGGCGTAGGCTTCAGCTGGAACCGCTACTTCAAGCGCTGAAGGTCAGAGAAGATGCTCAGGCTCGGCTACAAGGCGTCGGCCGAACAATTCGGTCCGCGCCCCCTGCTTGATTTCGCCGTCGCGGCCGAGGAGCGCGGATTCGACAGTGTGTTCGTAAGCGATCATTTCCAGCCGTGGCGCCACTCTGACGGCCATGCGCCATTCGCTTTTGCGTGGCTGGCGGCGACGGGCGAAAGAACGCATCGCGTAGCGCTCGGCACCTCCGTCGCGACGCCCACGTTCCGCTATCACCCGGCGGTCGTGGCTCAGGCTTTCGGAACGCTTGGATCGCTTTTTCCGGGCCGAATGATCCTCGGCGTTGGGACTGGCGAGCACCTCAACGAAGGAGCCCTCGGCATCCAGTGGCCCGACAACAAGGAGCGATTCGCTCGGCTGCGCGAGGCGGTGCGTCTCATCAAGAAGCTGTGGACCGAACAGCTGGTGAGCTTCGACGGCGAGTACTACCACACCCGAAACGCCACGATCTACGACAAACCGGATCAGCCGATCCCGATCTATGTCGGCGCCGGAGGACCACAGGTGGCGAAGTTTGCCGGCCGCGCAGGCGACGGCTTGATATGCACTTCGGGCAAAGGCATGGAGCTCTACTCCGAGCAGCTGCTGCCATCGTTTGCCGAAGGTGCGAAGGAATCCGGACGTGACCCCGACGGCCTCGACAGGATGATCGAGGTCAAGGTCTCGTACGACACCGATCGCGAGCACGCCATGGAGGACACGAAAATCTGGGCGGCCCTGGCCCTGCCGGCCGAAGCGAAGGCGGGCATCGACGATCCGCGTGAGATGGAGCGGCTCGCCCGCGATGTGGAGAATGTCGCGCATCGTCGCTGGCTTGTCTCGAACGATCCAGACGAGCATTTGGAGCAGCTTCGGCCGTATCTCGACCTCGGCTTCAACCACCTTGTCTTTCATGCGCCAGGCAATGATCAATCGCGTTTCCTGGAGCTCTACGGCTCGCAAATCCTGCCTCGGATTCGCGCTCGATGGGGCTGAGCAGGATCGCGTGACAGAGGGGGGCCCCGGGGAAACATGGGTCATCGTCCTCGTGAAGGATCTCGATCAGGCCAAGCAGCGACTTGGCGACGTGCTCGACTCCAAAGCGCGGCGAGCGCTGGCTCTCCGAAATGCCGAGCGAGCGATTCGCGCTTCGGCGGCGGGTGACCACCGGCTGGTCGTGGGCGGAAGCGCCGAGGTGAAAGAGATCGCGGAGCGTCTCGGTGTACAGGCTGTGATCGAAAGGCGGCAGGATGGCCAGAATACCGCCGCGAAGCGGGGAATCGCCCACGCGCTCAAGAGCAAGGCGCGAGCGGTCCTCATTCTGTCCAGCGACCTGCCTCTCGTAACATTGAAGTCCGTCCGCGACATGCTGGATGTCGCAGGCCGCGTAGCGACCCCGGCGGTGGTTGCCGCGCCCGCGATTGGGAGGGGAGGCACCAATGCGCTCTATCTGAGTCCTCCCGACGCGATCTCGCTGCGTTTCGGAGATGACTCGCTCAAAGCGTTCCGGCGTGAAGCGGAAACTAAGGGAGCCAACTTTGCGGTCCACAGGTCAGACGCGATGGCGCTCGACCTCGATGAGCCGGAAGACCTCGAGCACGCGCGAGCCCTCGCTCACGCGCGGCGTACAGGTTGAGGCGCCTCGAGCTCATACCCGTTGAAGGCCTGCCGGAGATCGAGCTCGGCGATGACCTGGCTGATCTGATCGGCTCGAGGACCAACCTGATGGCCGGCGATGTGGTTGTCGTTGCGCAGAAAGTCGTCTCCAAGGCCGAGGGCCGCACGCGAAACCTCGCCGACGTGACCGCGGGCGCCGACGCCATTCGATTGGCCCCACAGCTGGTCGCGGCTCCCGATCCGCGATTCGTGCAAGTGGTCCTGGACGAGAGCGTGCGAGTCCTTCGAACCGAGCGAGTCTTGATAACCGAAACTCGTCACGGTTACGTCTGTGCCAACAGTGGCGTGGATCACTCGAACATTCCCGCATCCGACGTGGTGACACTCCTTCCGATCGACCCCGACGCAAGCGCTGAACGGTTGCGAACACGCCTGGGCGAGGTGACCGGCGCTCAAGTTGGCGTGATCGTCTCGGATACCTTCGGCCGCCCATGGCGACTCGGGATCGTCAATGTGGCTCTTGGTCTTGCCGGTATGCCTGCGCTGATCGACATGCGCGGGCGGCAAGACGATGCGGGCAGAGAGCTGCATGCGACAGTGCTCGCGGTTGCCGATGAGGCCGCGGCGGCCGCGGGCCTTGTGATGGGAAAGACGCATCGGACACCCGTGGTGGTCGTGCGCGGTCTTGAGCTGGAGGGGAAGGGCAGCGGGCGCGAGCTCATTCGGCCTGCTGCTGAAGACCTGTTCCGATGAGAGTGGTCTTGCTCGCCGGAGGCACCGGCGGAGCGATGCTCGCCTTGGGCTTCCAGGCGATGGTCTCAGCCGGAGACCTGACCGTGATCGCGAACACCGCCGACGACGACGAGTTCTGGGGTCTGCTCGTCTGCCCGGATCTGGACGCGGTGGTGTACCGCCTCGCCGGCGCTTTCAACGATGCGGCAGGCTACGGCCTGAAGGACGATACGTTTCGTACGCTCGAAGCCCTCGAGCAGCTGGGCGAGAGCTCATGGTTTCGGATTGGCGACAAGGACCTGGCCACCCATCTAATTCGCACCGATTCGCTTCGGCAGGGCCGCCGGCTGACCGAGACAGCGCTGGATCTGTGCCGGCGTTTCGCACTCGATGCCACTGTGCTGCCGATGGCCGATGAGAAGGTCCGCACGCGATTCTCCACTGATGATGGAGAGTTCTCGTTCCAGGAGTATTTCGTTCGCGAGAGATTGGGTCCGGCTCTGCGGCATATCGAGTTCGCGGGCATCGAATCGGCGAGGCCGACTCCCGAGGTGCTGGCGGCGCTAACCGAAGCGGACCTGGTGGTGATCGGCCCATCCAACCCGCTGATCTCCATCGCGCCGATCCTTCGCGTGCTCGGTTCTTACGTACCTCGTGACCGAACAGTGGCCATCTCGCCGATTGTCGGCGGCGTTTCCCTCAAGGGGCCAACCGTATCAATGATGCGAGCGCTTGGACTTGAGGCCTCGCCCGTCGCCGTCGCGGAGATGTACTTGAACTTCGCAAGCGCTTTTGCAATCGACGCGCGCGATGCCGAGCTCGCGCCGAAGATCGAAGGGCTCGGTTACCGGGCGATCGTGTGCGACACGGTTATGAAAGACGGAGGGCGCGGACTGGCTGCAGCGATAGTTGACGCATTACCGTCCGCTCCCATGAGCAGCCCGGAAACCTAGCTGCCGTGTGAGTTCGCGACCATCACGACGACGCCGATCAACACCATCACCAGGCCGACGACAAGGACGGCGTACTGAGCGATCGCGATCACGGCGCTGGGCTTCTTCGGGCCTTCATCGGGCTCCTCACCCGCCACCTCACCCGACGCGAGGGACCAGGCTCCGGTCTGTGGGTCTTTGGAGCCTTTCTTCTTGGCGGACGGCTCGGGCTCGGCCGAGGCCTTGCTTTCGCCGACCACTGACCACGATGCGCCGGCACCTGCAGACGTAGATATGGGTTCGGCAGCAGGAGTGGCGCGCTCGGGCTCAGCCTGCTCCGGTGGGCCCGGCGTCCATGCGGGCTGAGAGGCCGGAGCCTCGAACGGTGGCGGCTCGTAGGCGGGGGTCGGCGTGGCGGGCGGGGTATATGCCGGTGTGGGCGTGACGGGCGGGGTGTAGGCGGGAGTGTCAATAGGGGTGGTGGCGGCTTCCGACTCCCAGGCCGGCTGCGCGGGAGCAGAATGCGGCTTGGATGGGGGCGGCGCGACAGGGGGGCCCGCGTACGCCGTCGCCTCGTACGTGGCGATTGGGGCCGCAGTTGCGGTTTCGGCGAAAGTCTGATTTTTGTCGGCTTTCTCGGCGCGCCTTCCTGGCGCGAGGGTGCGCTGGCGCGCCGCGCGCACCTTGTGCTCGATCTGAGAGCGACGGGAGGAGTACATCGAGCGCTTCTCGACGGACTTGTGGCGCATGACAAAGACGACGGCCACGATGCCGATGACGGCGACCGCTGGTCCGATGAGCAGGAGCATTGGGGCCGATTATCGGCGATCGGCGGACAGATGCGCCCAATCGTGTGTGTGTGACAATCGCCGCCATGGCGCTTTACGACCGCATCCAATCTGACCTGGTCGAGGCCCGGCGTCGCCGCGACGAGCTCGGCTTGAGCACGCTCTCGCTGCTCAAGAGCGAGCTGGTGAAGGCGAGCAAGGAGACGGGAGCGGGAGCGCTTGACGACGAGCTTGTGACGCGAGTGGCCCGTAAGGAGGTCAAGCGCCGTGAAGAGGCGATCGACATGTACCGGAAGAACGGCCGCGAGGAGTCTGCCGCGCGAGAGGAAGCTGAGATGGCGATTCTGCGCGGCTACCTGCCCGCCGCAATGAGCACAGAACAGGTCGAGGCCGAGGTTCAGGCTGTCATCGCCGAGCTCAAACCCGAAGGCCCAAAGGCGTTCGGGGCGGTCATGAAGGCAGCCACCGCGCGACTCGCGGGCAGGGCCGAAGGCAACCAGGTCGCAGCCGCAGCGCGCAAATTGCTTGGCTCCTAGGCCGAGGCGCAAGAAAGGTCCGCCGCTTCCCCGGTTGCCGCCCGGGGCGCGGACCCGGGCGAAGCTGACATTCGAGCGGCTGAAGGCGGCCTATCCGGCAGTCACGGAGCTGGCCCACAAGGATCCGTTTCAGCTTCTGATCGCCACGATCCTGTCGGCCCAGACGACAGACCGCGCAGTGAACCTCGTCACTCCTGAGCTCTTCAAGCGGTATCCGACCGCCGAGGACCTGGCGGCAGCGGACCCCACGGCGGTGGAGGTGCTGATCAAACCGACCGGCTTTTTTCGCGCCAAGACGCGCTCGATCATCGCGGCGAGTCGCAAGTTGGTGGAGCTGTTCGATGGCACGGTGCCAAGCAACATCGACGACCTGGTCAAGCTGCCCGGGATCGGGCGCAAAACGGCGAACGTGATCCTCGGCGTCGGTTTCGATGTCCCAGGCTTCGCCGTCGACACCCACGTCAAGCGGCTCACCAATCGCCTCAAGCTCACGTCGTCGAAGGATCCCGTGAAAATCGAGCGACAGATCTGCTCGATCGTGCCGAAAGAGGAGTGGACGGGGCTGTCGCTCCGCCTGATCCTGCATGGACGGCGCATCTGCATTGCCCGTCGCCCCCGCTGCGAAGAGTGCCTCCTGAACGACTTCTGCCCGTCGTCGAGGACCCGCCCAAAACCACCACCCAGCCAAAAGGGCACGAATGGTTGACTGAAGCGTGGTTGACCCAGCCAAAAGGGCACGAATGGTTGACTGAAGCGCGCTTTACCTACCGCCGGCCTACGGAGAGCAGACCTTGAAGACGGTCGGGCGACTGCGAGAGATCCACGGAGTAACGGACCGTCGCCGCGTGATCCTCAAGCCACCACCCGAGCCCGAGCAGATGTCTCTGCTGAACTAGGATTCGCACATGCGAAGCCCGATCCAGGTGCTTACAGGGAAAGTCGGCGGTTTCACCAAGACGGAGGTGGCGCGGCGCACCGTGCCCTGCTACAAGCACGTCATCGAGAAGGACGGGGAGCGCTTGGCGCTGTGCATCCTCGTCGACTCAGGCAAGCTCTATCGCTTTCCTTTCGAGGGCCTCAAGCCGATGAAGGGCCTGGAGATCAAGGCGCGTTTCCTCCGCGGGGAGATGGAGCATCTCCGGCTGCGCGAGTTCCAGCCCGGACTCTGTCGCTATGTCGAAAGAGCTGACAAAGCAGTCTGAGTCGCTGGTTCAGCAGCTCCTTACCGAGAGGCGTGAGCTCAAGGTGGCGCTGGAGCGGCTTCGCCTGGAGCTCGATGACATGCGCAGCACAAGTCGCGGGCCAGATCCGCGGGTGAGTGGTTTGACCGCTGAGGTGGAAAGGTTGAGGTTTCAGCTCGCTCACGCCAGGGCCGAGGCGAACCTGATGCGCGAGGAGCGTGATGAGCTGCGCGATGGCGTGGAGAAGGCGCTGGAGCAGATTACCCGGAAATAGAAAGGGCCCCGTTGGTCGGGGCCCTTTTGACGGAATCAATCTGTATCTATTTTGCCCAGCTCTCAACCATGGGCACGTACTGGTTGGCGAGTCCCTGCAGGCCAGGGAAGGCAAAGCGCTTGCCACCCGCCTGTAGCGCCATGATCAGCCCGATGATCCAGACGATCAACCAGGCAATCCACCAGAGCAGGGGCAGGAAGACGAGAAATACGGTGACTGCTCCAATAATCCACAGCAAGATGTAGACGATCAGGAACGCCCCGTGAATCACGGTCGCGTTCGCTGCGTTGTACTTCACGTCCGCATCGTCCTTGCCGACGAAAAGAAAGATCAGGCTCCCGATGGGCGGAAACAATGCCCAGGCAAGGATCGTGTACAGGTTCTTGTTGCTGCCGGCAGCAGCTGGCGTTCCTCCCATGGGGGCCGGCTGTCCGGGCGGCGGCGGCGGCATCTGCGACATATGTGTCCTCCTCGAAATTCTGGCGTGGTTCGGGCCCGATTATGGGTTGAATGCCGCCAAAATGCCATAGGTTTGGCTGCCTAATCCGTGGGCGGCATTCACGTTTGACCCACTCTGCTAGGCTCCGAGCGAAATGGCCGAGCCGGGTCTGACCCCCGAAACTCCCCCGAATCCGCAGCAAACGCCGATCCCCGACTGGGCCCCGGAGCTGAATCCGGCGACGTCCGCGCCGTCGCCGGCGACGACCCCGCCGGCAGCCGAACCGCCGCCAGCTCCGACCTCGCGGCCGGTCGACGCCACGATGCGCATGCCCACGACTCGTGCCCCGGGTCAAGCCGTACCACCAGCCTCGCCCCCCGTCACCCAGGTACAGCCCCCAGCGACGCACAGTCCCGCCGGCACTCCCGTCGGCCCGGCGACCGCACCCCAGTCAGTCGATGCCACCATGCGATTGCCGGTTCAGCCGGCTCACCCGGCGACCAGCCCAGCGAACTTCCGGACTCCAGCGCCTGCCGGAGCGCGCCAGATCGGCAAGTACCTGGTCAAGGGAGAGCTCGGACGTGGCGGAATGGGCGCCGTCTACCTGGCTGAGCAGCCAGGTCTCGGCCGCGAGGTCGCGATCAAAGAGCTGATTCTTTCTCCGGCGGCAGACCCGACGGCCCTGATGAGATTCCTCCAGGAGGCGCAGGTGATGGCGCGAACGAGCCATCCCAACCTCGTTCAGGTCCATGACCTCGAGCAGATCGGCGATGCGAACTACATCGTCCTTGAGTTCGTGCGTGGACGGTCGCTACGCGACATGGTCAACCAGGGGCCGGTGCCACTGCCCCAGACCTTCGCTGTCATGCACGGCGTCCTGCAGGCTCTGGACTACGCACACAAGCACGCTATCGTGCACCGCGACATGAAGCCTGAGAACGTCCTGCTGTCGGACGAAGGCAACGTCAAGGTCGCCGACTTCGGAATCGCACGCCTGACCGATGACTCAGGGCCGGGCGGTACGGCGACGAAGACAGGCACGACGGTGGGTACGCCGCAGTACATGTCCCCGGAGCAGGTGGCGTCCAGCAAGGTCGATGGTCGAAGTGACCTTTACTCCGCCGGCATCATGTTCTACGAGCTCGTGGTCGGCCAGCCACCATTCACGGCAAGCGAGGCCGACGGTCCCTTCACCCTGATGGCCAAGCACGTGCAGGCGCCACCCAAACCGCCGTCCGTTCACCGGCCCGGGCTCGACATGCGCCTCGAAGAGATGATTATGAAATCGCTATCGAAACGGCCTGAGGATCGGTTCCAGACAGGCGAAGAATTCGACGTGACGATGTCGCGCATAGCCGACCGCTTGTGCCCGGGTTGGCAGAAGAGCCTCGAGCCAGGCGCCGACCTGTCGAAGATGGTGCCGGCCACGACGGCCGCGCAGTCCGCTTCGGTAGCCTCCCCGCTCGCAGTTCCCGCGATGGCGGAGCCGATGGCTGCCGCACCGGCCGTCCAGGCCGTTTACAACCCGGCGCCTCCTGTCAAGCAGGTCACCAAGAAAACATCGGGGTGTCTCGGGGTGATGGCTGCCCTGGTGGCTCTGGTGCCGGCGCTTTACGCGGCAGCTGCCTTACTCCGCTAGCGGCCGGCGGTCGTCGGCGACTCTCCTGGACTCTCCACCGGTGTGCCATAAGCCGGCGTGCCGTAAGGAGGGGTCGGCGCCACTGACTCCTGATCCGCCAGCGCTTGCTGCGCGGCCTCGCCGACCAGGATGTCGCGTGACGTCGAGTTGACGTTGCCAAGGATCGTCTTGTGGGTGTACTGCTGCGTGAACGTGTCCTGTGCCGCAAGCGCCATCTCCGTCGGGAAGGGCACCCACGGCGATGTCGGGGTTTCACGAATCGCGGTCACCTGGTAAATACGAAACGTTTCGGCGGACTTGCCCTTGAGCTGCACCCCCGGAACCATGTCGACCGCGATGTAGTCCTTGCACTGGTCGTACGTGGGCTGGCCGATCAGGAGGTGATAGGCGGGCGCGTTAGCGCAGAAGCGAGCCGCGGTGTTGACGGTGTCGCCGAGCGCCGTGTACTGCAATCGGCTGCGAGAGCCCATGTTGCCGACCACTGCCGGGCCGGTGTTGACCCCGATGCCCCAGCGGATCGGCGGCAGGCCCTTCTCGAGCAACTTCTGCTGCAGCTCGGGAGCGCGATTGATGAGGTCGTAGGCGCACCGGACGGCAAGCAGCGCGTGGTTCTCCTGGTGCCGGGGCGCGTTCCAGAACGCGACGATCTCATCGCCGACGTACTTGTCGACGGTGCCGTCCCAGGTGAAGATGATCCCGCTGAGGTGGTCCAGGTACATCTGGACCACGTTCACGACCTCGTCGGCCTCCATCCGCTCGGACATCGATGTGAAGCCGCGAACGTCGACGAACAGAAGAGTGATGTCGCGTCGCTCGCCACCGCGCAGGATGTCGTCGACGCCGCCGCGGGTCTTGGCCAGCTGCGCCACGATCTCGGGCTTCAGGTAGTGGCCGAAGATCGCCGTCACTTTCCGCTTCTCACGATCCTCGTAAAGGATTCGATAGGCGGTCACCCCTGCGTACGCAAGTGCCATCGCCAGGAGCGGATGGAAGAGGTCCGGCACAAAGCCGTTGTTGAACGAGAAGAACGACATGGCAAATGTGAAAACGACAAGGGCGACAGCCGTGACCAGCAGGCCAATCAGGATCGACAGGCGCGCGACCGCCAAGGCCGTTACCACCGACAGCACGACCAGGATCAGAAATACCAGCCAGGCCGGCTCGGGAGCCAGAAATTTGGGAAGCCCGTTTGCGAGCGGCGGGATCAGCATCTGCGCCACGTTGGCGTGCATCTCGATTCCTGCCATGCTCCCGCCGGAGCCTTCGCCCGCTCCGGCGCTCGTGGTGGCCCTGACGTTGTCGTTGACGCTGGTGAGGTTGTAATAGCCGACCAGCACGATGGCGCCCTTGATCTTGTCGGCCGGCACTCTGCCTTTGACCAAATCGCCGAACGAGACGTACCGGCCGCCCTGTTTGAAGTTTCCGGGCGGGCCGAAGTAGTTGATCAACGCTGAACCTGTCGAGTCCA
>JBDUAO010000145.1:0-6393 GCA_040004595.1 Candidatus Dormiibacterota bacterium
CGAAGCGCCCGCCGATGAGAAAGAACCGACTGGTTCTTTCTCATACGTAGTAAAGGGCGCCGAAGCGCCCCTCGCAATTTGGGGGAGTAGAGGTCTAGGTGATTACGGCTTCGGCTGGTCGGCAGGAGGCCCGCCGCGCAGCAGATCGCGGGCGCGCGTGAAGTCCTCGGCGCTGATCTCGCCCATCACGAAGCGGCGAGCCAGGATGTCTTCTGGAGATTCGATCGTCGTGGGCGCGGCCCTCATGAAGCCCGATCGCGGCATCGTTCGCACCGCCCAGATGACGAGGAGAACGATGCCTGCGACGATCGCCAGCCAGGCCAATCCGCCGAGGATCGCGAACAGGTAGCCAAATTGTCCGACCGGCTCATGGTGGGGAAAGAACATCAGCGGGATCCTCCAGTGACTACGATTCCAGGTCCGTAGCCGCTGCTTCCGGGCAGGCCCTGGTTGAACCCATCGTCGTTGCCAGTCACCGGCTGCCCACCGCCGTTGGCGGCGTTCCCGGCCTGGCCGGAGGTGTCGGCTACGCCGGGAATGGTGGCGGCGCCCAGCCACGCGATCAGGGCGACGGCCGCGGTTGCTGCGAGGGCCACAGCGATCGTCAGATCGCGCAGCTTCTGGACCGCCGTGTCACGGACGGCCATCTCGGTTTGCCGCCTCACAGTTGGCACCTTACGATCATCTTCCACCTGGCTGAACCCTTCCTGAGAGAAGCCTTGGAGCTTCCTCAGAGAATCGCGTCCCTGTGAGCGAGCGGCAGCTCCACCTCGAACGTTGCGCCGCCCCCATCGGTTTTGCTGACCGTGACATGCCCGCCGTGGGCGGTGACCACCGCGCTCACAATCGACAGGCCGAGACCGGCGCCACCACTGTCGCGGCTGCGACTTGGGTCGGCACGAAAGAAGGGTTCGAAGATTCGGCTGACGTCGCCCTCCGCCAGCCCTGGCCCGTGGTCCGCCACCGTCATGCGCCCGAGGCCGTCATCGCTCTCCACGGCGACCTCGATCGGGGTCAGCTGGGGCGTGTGGACGAGGGCGTTGCGCATTAGATTGCCCATCACCTGGCGCAGGCGCGTGTCGTCCCCGGTGACGACGACCGGTCCATTGGCGCTGATGCTGATCTCGCGCTGCGGGGCGACGACGCGGGCGTCGGCGACAGCGTCGTTGGCGATGGCGCGCAGGTCGACCGCATCTTTGGCCAGCGGCCGGCCCTGGTCGAGACGGGCCAGGACGAGCAGGTCGTCGACAAGGCCGGTCATGCGGATGGCCTCCTGCTCGATACGTCGCCGTGCCGACTCGGAGTCCGCGGGCGATTCCGCCGCCCCACGACGCAGCATCTCCGCATAACCGCGGATAGAGGTGAGCGGAGTTCTCAGCTCGTGCGAGGCGTCGGCGATCACCCGACGCAGCCGCGCGTTGGATGCAGTGCGCTCGGCGAAAGCGGCTTCGATCTGGCTCAGCATTCCGTTGAGTGCGAGACCCAGCCTGCCGATCTCGGTTTGGGGCGTAGCCGGCTCGACTCGGCGGGTCAGGTCGCCGGCGGCGATATGCGCTGCGACTCCTCCCATCCTTTCCAGCGGCCGAAGGCTGATGCGGATGATCAAGAACGCAAGGATCGCGGTGGCGACAACCACCGCAGCGCTGATCGCAAGCTCCAAGAGCAAGACCTGGCTCAGGGTGAACTGGGTTTCTGTCAGAGGCACGGCAAACACCACGACATCACCTGGAAAAGAGTTCTCCGACCAATGCGTGATCCGGTAAAGCTCGACGCCCCCTTTGCCCTCGACGCTGATCGGCTGGGTGGGCGTGTCAGTGGGAGTCCCCGGCAGCGATTTCGGGAGTACGGGCGTCGCCGTGGAGGTGATCGATCCGAACTGCTGAACATGGCAGGCGGCCAGAACGGTCCCGCCCGGCCCGATCAGCTCCGTGACCGTGCCGGCCGGAAAGTTGGTTAAGGAACCGGGACCTCGCAATTGACAGTCGGGGCTGTTGAGCACGTTCACTGCGGTGATGACGGTGGAGCGCGCGACCAGCTGCTGATCGATCCGGTTGAGCAGAGAGTTTTGCAAGGTCAGATAGGTCGCGGCATTAGCGATGAGCAGTCCAACGATGACCAGCGACACGACGCCAATGAGGAGTCGCCCTCGGAGGGACAGGGTCATGGCCTCGGGGCGCGAAGCACGTAGCCGACGCCGCGGACCGTTTGCAGGAGGGGAGGCTCGAACCGATCCACCTTTCGTCGCAGGTAGCTGATGTAGGTTTCGAGCACGCTGGCGTCGCCGCCGAAATCGTAGTGCCAGACATGGTCGAGGATCTGGCTGCGGGTGAGGACGCGCCCGGCATTGACGAGCAGGTAGCGCAGCAGCCGGTATTCGGTGTTGGTCAGGTCGACGACCTTTCCGCTCCGCCGGACCTCGTGGCCCTCGTCGTCCATCTCGAGGTCGGCCAGGGTCAGCTTGCCTTCCTGCGATGCCGTGCCGCCATGCCTTCTCAACACGACCCGGACCCGCGCTATCAGCTCTTCGACGCTGAACGGCTTGGTCACGTAATCGTCGCCGCCGACGGTCAGCCCGTGAACCTTGTCGTCGGTGGCGTCCTTGGCGGTCAGGAAGATGATCGGGACCTTGTGGCCCGCGGCGTTGATTCGCTTGAGGACCTCGAGGCCATCGATGTCGGGGAGCATCACGTCGAGGATCACCAGAGCCGGCGAGAACTGGCCGACCGCCGTCACCGCACCGCGGCCGGTGGCGGCCGTCTTGACGCTGAACCCCTCATAGCGCAGGGCCATGGACACCAGCTCGGTGATGTTGGGCTCGTCGTCGACAACGAGGACTCTCGCCCCATCCCCGTCCTTGCTCACAGGGTCAATGCTGCCCCGATTGTCTGTGAGTTTGCTGGGAAACGAGTGTGGAGTCGCTTAGTTTTGGCCACCCGGCCAGGCGGTGAACCGAGCCCTCCCGGTCGACGAGGCGGGCTGGCAGGCGGCTCTTCTCGAGCCACTGGATGGCGCCTTCGCCCATCACGAGGGCCGCGGTCGATGCGATGTTGGCGTCGACGCAGGTGCCTGCGACCACGGTGGCAGTTCGCCAGGGGCCATCGCTGGGCAGGCCGGTGGCCGGGTCGATGATGTGGTGGAGCTTCACGCCGCCCCGGGTCCAACTGCGCACTGTCGTGCTCGAGGTCGCGATGCCGCCCGACCTGATGCTGATCGTCTCTTCGCCTGCCTGGATCGGCGCCCCACTGTCCTCGCTCGCTTGGATCAGCCATCCCTCGAAAGGTGGCTCGCCGGCGACCGCGATGTCGCCGCCAAGGCTGACGAGCGCGCCGCCCTTTCCGATGCTGGAGAGCGCGGCGGCTGCCGCGAGGTCGGAGGTGAGGGCTTTGGCGGTGGCGCCGAGATCGATGTCGACCCCTCGAGGCAGGCGCACGGTTCGGTTGGCTTCGTCAAGCGCGATCGCCTGCCAGCCTGGAATGCGACTGACAACCAGCGCGATCGCCATGCCGTCTGGCGGCACCGCAGCGAAGTCGGAGTCATAGCCCGCCAGCTTGATCGCCGATCCCACAGTCGGATCGACCGCGCCGCCGGTTAGCCGGGCGCCGCGTAGCGCGGCCGCGATCAGCTTCGTCAAAAGCGCCGAGATCACCACGTCGCGGTCAGTCATGGCGTTGAGCCGGCTGAGCTCGCTGTCCTCGCGAAAGCGGTTGGCGGCCAGATCGACCGCTCGCACGACCTCATCGACAGCGGCCTTCGCCGCCGCCAGATCAGGAGCGTGGGTCACGATCACCCGAAGCGATCCTCCGAGCGCGCGATCATCGGCGATGGCGACCGGCGTCCTTGTCTTCGTCAACGCGCTTTTGCTCCGGGTGGTGGGGGAGGGGGTTTGCGCTCCACCCGTCTCAGGGCGAGGGCGAGAACCGGGCAGCTGTCGACTGCCTTCTCCGCATGCGCCATGAGGGATGCCGGGATCGGGCCGGGCGAGATGATCGGGTATCCCCAATCGTCGAGCGAGATGCGCTCAGGAAAGAGCTCGGCGCACAGCCTGCTCCCATCGCACTTGGTCCGGTCGATCCACAGCTCGGTTTGCGCCACGTCAGGAGGCCCGCCGACCACGCGCCCCGGCTGCCGCACTGAACTCTGGCTCGAAGACCTTCAACGCCGATTCGAGGAATGCGACGGCGCCATCCGGGTGGCGGCATGCGCCGCGCCCTTTCACCATGGCAGACCAACGATGCAGCTGCGGCAGGTCGCCGTGGTCAGCCTGACGTGAGGCGATGCGCGTGGTTGCGGCGGAGAGGCTGCGCAGCCCAAAGAAACACGGCCCGCATTGCGCGGCGCTCTCGTTGGCGAGGTGTTGCAAGATCCGCGCCGAGACATCGAGGGGGTCGGCCGTCTCGTCGAGGACGCTGACGACTCCGCAACCGAGCGAACCACCGGCCGCGCGCAGCCCTTTGGGGTCGAGCACCATCGAGCCCGCGTGATCCGCGCTGATCCAGCCGCCGAAGTAACCGCCGAGGAGCACGGCACGCGCCTTTCCGCTGACCCCGCCGGCAAGCGCCAGCACCTCGTCGACGCTGCACCCGGAAGCAACCTCGATGACGCCGGGCTTGGTCACCGCGCCGCTCACTGTCAGGAGGATGGTGCCAGTGGCATGATGCCGGCCCAGCGACTGGAACCAGGCATCGCCAAAGCGCGCGATCAACGCCGCATGGGCGAGGCTCTCCACGTTTTGCACGAGGGTCGGGCGCCCGTCAACGCCTCGCTCAAACGGCCGCGGCGGAACTGCCAGCGGCGCGGCAACGCCCGTGTTGACGAAGTTGACCGCGGCGGTTTCTTCGCCCGCGACATAGCTGGGCGGCGCGCCGAGCAGGGTTGTCCTGGCCAGCTCGGCCGGCGGCCGCTCTCCCAGGGCCCTGGCCATGGCGACAGCCGCGGCTCCGTGGGCCTCACCTATATAAAGGAGGGTCCTGCTTGCGCCCACGGCATCCGCGGCAAGCAGCGCGCCGTCGATGACGAGGTGGGGCCGCAGCGCCATCAAGGTCCGATCCTTGCGGCTGAGCGGCTCACCCTCGGCGCCGTTTGCGATCACGACGGCGACGCCCCGCGAGCGGCTTTCGACCGACCGCCACTTGACGCCCACCGGAAACGACGCACCACCTCGTCCGACCAGCCCGCTCCGGTCGAGCGTGTCGATAAGAGCGCGGTCGCCGGGGGGCCGATGACCGAGCCGCTTGGCGTGGTCGCGAAAGCTCTCTGCGCCGGCCGATGACGGCGGGCCGGAGAAGAGACTCAGCGTGGTCACTTGACCACCTTCCTGGACACTCGCTCGCGGAAACGCGCGCGGTCCGTGGCGAGAGCGTCCGGCGATCTGAGAATGAGGCGGGCGGCGGCAGCTCCGACCACCGCGACGATGCAGATCACATCGATGACGAGCATCCATGCCGACCACGCGTCAGTCCCGGTGCCGAAGCTGTGCACCACTGCGATGGGCCACGAGCCGTACGAAAGCCAGTGGATCGCGCGCCACGCGGAATGGCCGATCATGGCGCGCACGAGGCTCGTAACGGTGATGGCGATGAGCAGCTCAATCGCGATCACTCCAAGGCCGAGCCAGAACGTCCGGTAGTAGGAGGAGAAGGGGACCACCGCGGCCAGCCAGCCGAGGTGGGTGAACGGGTCCACGACGGCCGTGACGATATGCAGCGCGAGGAAGACGACTGCGGTCAGGGCGATGTTGCGGTGAAGTCCGGTCGTCAGGAAGCGAGGCCAGCTGGCAACCTCGAAGCGAAGGGAGGACAGGACCCCGAGCACGACCACCGCGCTGAGCAGCACCAGCGACACGGCTCCGGCGCCCCTGGTGGTGTACCAGAGGACTGTGTCATTCAGCATCGGCGCTGACTAGGATCCGCCAGAGACCGCGACGCCTGAGCCTGACGAAGAGCTCACCGGGGTGGGGGAGGCCTGGAGCCCGGAGCTCGTGCCGGTGGAGGTTGAGGTTGTGCCCGAGGAGGTCCCCGTGCTGGCGGTGGCCCCTGACGAGGTCGGGGTCGTGCCTGGAATCGTGTAAGCGCTGACCGCACCGAGGATGCCGACGCCCGCGAGAGCGCCGAAGGCCAGGCCCGCAGTCAAGCGGTTGAGCCGCCTGGTCGCGGAGTCGCGAGCCTGGATCCTCTGGTCAGTCGCGTTCTTGTTTTCCATGATCCTCAATGTGGCGTGCCGCACTTGACGCTTCCTGTGAGAAACGTGTGAGTTTGCTTAGAAGTAACGCCCGCGCGGTTCCAAGCAGGCAACGTCCTGACAGTAAACTCTGGATCGACGCCCTCGTAGCTCAGGGGATAGAGCAGGACGGTCCTAACGTCAAGGTCGGGGGTTCGATTCCCTCCGGGGGCACCA
>JBDUAO010000146.1:0-6385 GCA_040004595.1 Candidatus Dormiibacterota bacterium
GCGGCGGCGGCGGGCGGGATGAGCTCCGGCCCCCGCGCCCGGTAAAGGCCCCAATGCAGGCCGACCACCGAGTAGTTTTTGACCAGAACATGGTTGGCGGCCGCCTGCGGGATGCGCCCTGACGTGAAGCCGACGACCACGATGCGTCCTTCGAAGGCGATGCATTTCGTTGAGCGGTCGTAAACGTCGCCGCCAACCGGGTCGAATATGACGTCGGCGCCGCGCTCGCCGGTCAGCTTCTTCACCTCTTCGGCGAAATCCTGCGTCTTGTAGTTGATCGCATGGTCGGCGCCCATACGCCGGCAAACCTCGAGCTTCTCATCGGTGCCGGCCGTCGCAATGACAGTTGCACCGGCGGCTTTGCCGAGCTGAATCGCCGCAGTGCCCACGCCACCGGCGCCGGCGTGAACGAGCAGAGTTTCACCGGGCTGCAGGTTGGCGCGCCGGTGAAGGCCGAACCAGCCTGTCTGATACGTAAGAGCGAAACCGGCCGCTTCTTCGAATGACATGCGTGGGGGCATGGGGGAGACGGCCGATGGCGCCGCGTCGGTGATCTGCGAGTAGCCACCACGCGTCAGGCCGCCGCTGTCCAGGAGCGCCATCACCCGGTCGCCGGCTTTGAACCCCGACGATGCGGGCGCTGCGACCACTTCGCCACTGACCTCGACGCCTGGCACGAATGGCAGGGCAGGTTTGGTCTGATAGGTGCCGGCGACCATGAGCGCGTCGGGGAAGTTGATGGCGGCGGCGCGCACAGCGATCCGGACCATGCTGTCCGGCGGCTCGCCGGCATCGACATCCTCGAGGCGGAGCACCTCCGGCCCGCCGAGCTCCCTAACGACCCAGGCTTTCACCGGCCCCATGGTAGGGGTCCGCCACCCTCTCCTTGGTCAATAGAGGAGTGCGCCGGCTTTATTGAGGGCCGACCAGGCCGCGGGGAGTGTCTGGGTCGTGGTCGACCAGATACGCGCGCAGAGGCGGTGACATCCGTCGGCGATGGCCCTCGGGAAGTTGCTGATTTTGTTTTCCTCGTTCAACTACGCTTGCGGCGTTGGTTGGCAACTCTGGGAAGCGTCTCACTGTTGGGCTTGCCCTAATCATCTGTGCTGGTGCCGCGGGTGCAGCGGGTGCCGCGGGCGTCGCTGCCAATCGTAGGGTCGCCTCTGTTGCCGCACCGCACCACGAAGGCGCGCCATCGGCATCGCAAACCACCACTTCGACAACCGGGCCGTCGGGGGCTTATGCGATCGGCACCCACGTTCGCCTGGCGACCAAGCCCGGTGAGGCGGCGCCACATGGTGGCATCGGCGAACCGGCCTTCGCGCAAAGACCCTGAGCCGATAGCGGCATGTGACTGAGTGCCCTCAGAGGCATCCTCGTTAACGCTGCGCGCGGAGTACCTCCAAGCACAAGCGGGAATCGCCGAGCAATGCGCCACGAATACAAGCCACAATCATGGGCAGCCGGCGTAGCTCAGCTTGGCAGAGCAACGGTCTTTTAAACCGATGGTCCAGGGTTCAAATCCCTGCGCCGGCACCTTTGATTTTTTTTGAGGGTGTCGGTCGGCTGGGGGTCGCACCAGCTAGCGCGGCCGTCGTTGGAAACGGCCGTTAGGGCAGTAACGGCTGTGTTCGCCGTCTTCGATTCGACCATTAGTGCCCTTTTGGCGGTGTCGGGCCCCCGATCCCACGAATTTGGTCGTTTTGATCTTTCGCAGGAATCACGACGCCCTTGCGTCGATATGAGCATGGACCGCCGGTCTGCGCGTGCTGTCAGCCTGAGTCGCCGTCGAGGCAGGGTGCCTGCGTGGACCCTCGCCCTGGGCCTGGCTGCCGTGGCCTTGCTGTCGATCCCGATCATCGCCAGGGCCACCACGGATTCCGTCGACCAGGCCTTCCCGACCACGATCCTCCCGAACAGCTCGAACAGCACCAAGCTGATGGCCCAAACCTTCACCGCCTCGATCACAGGCCAGATCGACAAGGTCTCGCTCACCCTCGAGACCCGCTCTCAGCTCGTGACAGGCTGGGTGGAGATCCGCACTGTGGCTGCCGACGGCTCCCCCACGGGCGGCACCGGGCAACCCACGACCACCCCTATCCAATTCACCTTCCCCTTCGGCAGCACCTACCACGACTACACCATCAGCCCCGCCTTCCCGATCACCGCGGGCACCCAGTACGCTGTCGTCTGGACGGCGCGGGTCGGCACCGGTTTCTGGTGGGGCAGCAACTTCAGCGCTTACACGGGCGGCCAGCAGTGGCTCTCGTGCAGCGGCTGCGCGTGGATTCCCAGCGCGAGCCGCGACCTCGCCTTCAAGACATGGGTCACCACCACGCCCACCAACCAGCCACCCCTGGTCGGTGCGGACCATCCCGCCGTCGCCGTCAATGAGGGCACCGCGCCGGCGAACACCGGAACTTTCTCCGACCCCGATGGCAACGCGGTCGCACTGTCGGCCTCGAGCGGCACTCTCACGAGGAGCGGCACCAGCACCGGCACCTGGTCGTGGTCCCGTGCAGCCTCCGATGAAGCCGCCGCCAACCAGACGGTCACCATCACCGCCGACGACGGCAACGCTGGGACATCGACTGTCACGTTCCCGGTCACCGTCGCCGGAGTGGCGCCGATCGCCGCGATCACCGCTCCCGGGTCGACCGCCCCTGAGGGGACGGCCGTTCACCTGGCCGGCTCTGCCACCAGCCCCAGCGCGGCCGACAATGCCGCCGGCTTCACCTACGGCTGGTCGGTGACCAAGAACGGAACCGCCTTCAAGAGCGGATCGGGCGCGCACTGGCAGTTCACCCCTGACGACGAGGGCATCTTCGCGGTCACGATGAGGGCCACCGACGACGGCGGCATGAGCGACACGGCATCAACCACCGTGACCGGCACCAACGTCTGGCCGACCGCCGTCATCACCGGAGTGACCGCCTCGGTGCCCCTGGTCATCACCCCGCAGGAGCCGATCAGCTTCGCCGGCAGCTACAGCGACCCCGGCGGGCTGGACAGCCACACGAGCCGGTGGAACTTCGGTGACTCAATTTCCAGCTCCGCCAGCCATGGACCTTCGGGATCGGGCAGCCTGTACGCCTCGCACGCATACGGCGCGCCGGGCACCTACCACGTGACCCTCACGGTCACTGACGATGACGGCGGCGCAGGCGTTGCCACGACGACGGTCGTCGTGCAGACGCCGCAGCAGGCGCTGAGCAGCATCGAGGCCTACGTCCGCAGCATAAAGACCCTGAACAAAGGACAGCTGAACAGCCTGATCGCCAAGCTCGAAGCCGCCAGCGCAGCAGCGGCTCGCGGCGACAGCAAGGCCTCTCACAACCAGATGAGCGCTTTCCTCAACGAGGTCAGGGCCGACGTCAACACCGGGAAGATCACCCCTGGCCAGCAGACGACATTGACCAGCGCGATCCACGCCATCGAGGCGGCGCTCGGAACGTACAACCGCATGCTGCAGTGGTGGCCGTTAGAGCTGTAGCCGCGCGCCAGGATGTCATCCGCGCCGCAATGAGATAACTTTCGGCCGAAGTGAGCGATATGGCTCAGGCGGCTATGCCACCCGCCGACCTGCTCCCGGTCGGTCGCCGAGCGAACATTCCCTACCGGATCGTGAGGCTCGTTGCGATTCCGCTGCTCCATCTTTTCTTCCGCTTCGATGTCCAGGGCCTAGGCAATGTGCCGCGCACCGGCAACTACGTGGTCATCGCCAACCACCTGAACTGGCTCGACGAGTTTTCTCTGCTCATGCTGCTGCCCATCGAACCGAGACTCCACTTCCTGGCCAACCCCACGCTTCTGGTCACTCGCAAGGTGCAGTGGTTCCTCGTCCGCTCGACCGGTGGCTTTGTTCCCGTCGTGCAGGAAAAGCACGGTGATCCCGCGCTCTTCCGGCATGTCGACAGGTGTCTCGAGGTCGGTGGCTCCGTGGCGATCTTTCCCGAAGGCAACTACGGACCGGCCGAGGGTGAGCTGATGCCTTTCAAGAAGGGTTTCGCGCATTTCGCGATCAAGGCGAAGGTCCCGGTCGTGCCGGTGGCGCTCTCGGGCACCAAGGACCTGTGGTTCCGCAAGCGTATCCAGGTGGTCATCGGCGAGCCGATGCAGACGGCGGGTCAGGATGCCGGCTCGCTCACCGAGGCAGCATTCGAAAAGGTCAAACAGCTCATGCCTGCGTACCGCGAACAGCCCGGGCGCAAGTGGCTGCGCAAGAAGCTCACTAACCTGTTCTAGAGATGGCCCTCGCCCGAGTCCTGTGCGAAGTCCTTGTCGGCCGCGAATCCGAGATCTCGCTGCTCGAGGACGCCATGCTGGCCACCCTCCGCGGCGACGGGGGCGTCGTGATCGTCGGGGGAGAGGCGGGCATGGGCAAGACCAGGCTGGTCGCCGACCTCGTTACGCGAGCCCGCCGCCGCGGCTGCGTCGTCGTGTCCGGCGTATGCAGCGAGGCCGAGCTGTCGCTGCCTTACCTTCCTTTCCTCGAGGCGATCGGCAACTACCTGGCCCGAGAGGACGTGGCGGCACTGCGCGAGCGGCTCGGCCCCGCAGCCGACGATCTCGCCCAGCTGTTTCCTCAGATGGGGCGTCCACACCCACAGGGAGGCGAAGCACAACAAGCCAAGCTGAGGCTCTTCGAATCCATCCTTCTATTGCTACGCGATGCGGCGCGTTCGAGCGCGCTGCTCGTCGTGCTCGAAGACCTGCACTGGGCCGACCCGGCGACGCGTGAGCTGCTCGACTACGCGACGCGACGGTTGCGATCGACCAACGTCCTGATCCTCGCCACCTATCGCACTGACGAGATGCACCGTAAGCACGCTCTGCTGCCCACGATCGAGGGCTGGCGCCGCTCCGGCCACGTGCAGATGATTGAGCTGAAAGCGCTCCAGCCCGAGGGTGTGGCCGGCATCGTGTGCACGATCTTCGAAGAGTCAGGCATCAGCGACGAGTTCCGCGATTTTCTCTACGAGCGGAGCGAGGGCAACCCGTTCGTCGTCGAAGAGATGCTTCGCGATGCGCTCGACCGCGGTGACATCTTCCACACCGCGCAGGGTTGGGACCGCAAGGCGGTCAACGAGATTCGCATCCCGCGGACTGTCAAGGACACCATCCTGCACCGGCTCGAGCGGCTCAGCCGCGACGAGATCGCAGTGCTGTCGGCCGCGGCGGTGATGGGCCGCTCATTCGACCTCACCACGCTCGCCGAGGTCACCGGCGTCGATCAGACAGCGGTCCTTTCCGCGATCGAGACTGGTGTCACGTATCAGCTGCTCGAGGAGGATCGCGCCAACTACGGGCGCTACCAGTTCCGCCACGCGCTGACTCGTGAGGCTGTCTACGAGGACATGGTGGTGCCGCGGCGGCAGCAGCTGCACGCTCGCGTGGCCGAGGTGCTGGCATCGCGGCCCGACCGGGCGGCCATCGACCTCGCCCACCACCTTCTTCTGGCCGGCAAGTTCGACGAGGCAGTGGGGATGTGCGTGACCGCCGCTGACGATGCGACAAGGGGACGCGCTTATCGCGATGCCGCCGCTCTGCTCGAGCGCGCTGCCCCGCATGTCAAAGATCCGGCGAAGCGGGGCCGGCTGCTTTGCAAGGCCGGCGAGGCCTATTGGAGCAACACCGAGCCGGCCCTCGCCAAAGCGCTGCTCGAAGCTGGAGTCGCCGACCTCGAGACAGGTGGGTTGCCGCTCGAGGCGGCGGGCTGGCGGGTGCTTCTCGGTCGTTGCTACTGGGAGCTGCAGCGATCCGATCTCGCCCGGGGGCAGTTCGAAAGAGCGCGAGATGTGCTCGAGACGGCCGGCCCCAGCGAAGCGCTCGCCGTCGCCTACATTCGACTTTCCGGCCTCGACGTGTTCGATCGCACGGGCGACGTGGGGATCGGGGATGCAACGCGTGCTGCCGAGGTCGCTACGGCCGCGGGCTCCGGCATGGCCTTGGCGTGGTCCTGGAACTTCATGGCGCTCGCGAAGATCGGGAACGGTCTCATCGACGAAGGTTTCCGGCATCTCGAGGACAGCTACGCGGCGGCGCGCGAGGGCGGCCACGAGTTCCAGGCCGGCAACGCGATTTACAACGCGGCCTGGATAGCTGTGCACCTCGGGCAGGGCCGGAGGGCGCAGTTGTGGGCCGACCGTATCGTCGGGTCGGCGACGCCTGGCCTTGCATGGCCTCCTTATCTCAATGGCCTTTTGCTTCTCCACACCGGGCGCGTGAGCGAGGCCATCGTTGCGAGCAGGAAGGCGCTGCAGTTTTCTCGAGAGATGGGCCACGAGAAGATGGGCTGGCGCAGCTCGGTGCTGCTCGCACAGGCATTGGCCGAGAACCTCAGGCCCGCGGAGGCGCTGGCCGAGCTCCCGCCGATATCGACGCG
>JBDUAO010000034.1:0-21300 GCA_040004595.1 Candidatus Dormiibacterota bacterium
CGTTTCCGGTACCATCCTTCAACTGAAGCAGGGGACCTACCCTCACCCACAGAGCCCCGCTCGAATGGGTACGGAAAGGCGGATGGCCTCGGCTGTCCGTTTTATTTTGTTTGGAGGACGAAGACAACACTGAATTTGGCCGAGGTAAAGTCTCATCGCGTTTAAGGAGCTAAGGATCAACGATCAGATCCGCAGCTCTGAAGTGCGGCTGATCGATGACCAAAACAACCAGCTCGGGGTGTTATCCCTCGACGCTGCTTTGCGCATCGCAAGCGAGAAAGGACTCGACCTCGTAGAGGTGGCGCCACAGGCACAGCCGCCGGTCTGCCGGTTGATGGATTACGGACGATTCAAGTTCGAGACCATCAAGAAGGAGAAGGACCAGCGGCGCAAGCAAAACGTCACCAAGCTCAAGGAGATGAAGCTCCGCCCCAAGGTGGCGGAACACGATTACCAGACCAAGTTCAAAGGGTTGAAGCAGTTCCTCGAAGCAGGCGAAAAGGTGAAAGTGACGATCATGTTCAGAGGTCGGGAGATGGTCCACCAGGAGATCGGGAGAAGGATCCTGGACCGGGTGGCTGATAACGCGAAGCAGTTCGCGGTCGTCGAGCGCGCGCCCCTGCTCGAGGGCAAGAACCTCTTCATGATCCTCTCCCCAAGCCGTGCGTCATCGCAAGCTGCCGCCCCGGCGGCTGCCCAGGCCTCGGCCCAACCGGCCGCCAAGGAGACCGCAACCAGTGCCTAAGATCAAAACCCGCAAAGCGTTCGCGAAGAGAATCCGGGTTACCAAGACCGGCAAGCTGATGCGCGTGGCCGCCTGGCAGAGCCACATGCTCGAGCACAAGTCCCAGAAACGCAAGCGCACCTACGAGAACGAGCAGCCAGTCCATAAATCAGACCGCAAAGAAGTGCGCCGGGCGCTGGGGATCTAAATTGGCACGAGTCAAGCGTGGAGTTCCGGCACACAGGCGCCACAAGGCGATCCTTGACCGCGCCAAGGGCTTCCGGCTTTCCAAGAAGCTTCTCTTCCGCCCCGCGAATGAGGCCGTCCTTCATGCTCTCGCTTACGCGTTCCGCGACCGGCGGCGGCGCAAGCGCGAGATGCGGGCCCTCTGGATCGCGCGCATCAACGCGGCCTCACGCCAATCGGGGCTGCCCTACAGCAAGCTCATGCACGGCCTTCGCCAGGCCGGAGTGGAGATCGACCGCAAAGTGCTGGCTGACCTGGCCGTGCGCGACAGCGGTTCCTTTGCTCGGCTGGTGGAGGTTGCAAAGAAAAGCCTCTAGCCAGCTGATAAATAGCCCGGAGAACGAGGTCGTTCGCAGGTTGCAGCGCCTCGCCCGCCGGCGCGAGCCAGGCTTCGCCCTCCTGGAAGGCCCGCGCGTGGTCGCCGAAGCTGCCGCCGCCGGGGTCGAGCTCGAGCTCATCGCGGTGCGGGAGGGCGACGACTCGCCAGTTGAGGCCCCTCGGCGCATTACCCTTTCGCGCGGCGTGTTCCGCTCGATCAGCCAGACCGTCACGCCCCAAGGAGTGATCGCAATCGCAAAGGTGCGCGAATGGACCGCCGATGAGGCGATTGCCGTTGCCCGCGAGCATCGCTGGCCGCTTGTGGTGCTCGATCGGGTGCAGGATCCCGGCAATGTCGGCGCCATCTGCCGAACCGCCGCGGCTGCGGGGGCGCCAGCCCTCGCTCTGCTCGAAGGCTGCGCGGATCCGTATGGGGCCAAGGCGGTTCGCGCGTCCGCCGGCAATGTGTTCCGCGTCGCGGTTGCGCGCGCGACATGGGATGACCTTGCCGGGCTGGACGGCTATGGAGCCGCGGCTATCGGCGGCACTCCGCTCCCGGAGGCTCCGATCGAGAAGGCCGGAATGATCGTCCTCGGCAGCGAGACTCATGGCCTTTCGAATCGAAGCCTCAAGCTGGTGACGGTTCCGCTGGGTGGGGGAGTGGAGTCGCTCAACGTCGCCGCTGCGGCGGCGCTTTTCCTGTTCGAAGTTCGTCGGAGGCTGGCAGCGTGAGCGATCCGTCCGACCTGACCAAAGAAGCGCTGGCGGCCATTGCGAAGGCACGTACCGAAGGCGAGCTCGAGACCCTCTCGCTTGATTACCTTGGACGCAAGAGCGGGCAGATCACGAAGCTGCTTAGCGGCATCGGCCAGCTGGCGCCCGCGCAGCGCGCCGCGCTGGGGCAATCGGCGAACGAGGCTAAGCGCGCCATCGAAGGAGCCTTGGCGGGCCGGCGGACCGAGCTGGAAGGCGCCCGCCTCGCGGACATCGCCGAGACCGAGGCAATCGACGTCACGTTCCCGGGCTCGCCGCTTGGTCGTGGCCACATCCACGTTCTCACCCAGGTGCAGCGGCAGATCGAGACGGTCCTGGAGAGCCTGGGCTACAAGGTCGAGATGGGTCCCGAGGTGGAGACGGAGTGGTACAACTTCGAGGCCCTCAACATCTCGGCCGGCCATCCGGCTCGCGAGAATTGGGACTCCTTCTACTTCAACCCGCAGCTGCTGCTGCGGGCGCACACGTCGCCGGTGCAGATCCGCGCGATGCAGCGATTGAAGGAACCACCCATTTACATCATCACGCCGGGGCGGTGCTACCGCCGCGACGCGCCAGAGGCCACGAGGCTGCCCTACTTCAGCCAGGTCGAGGGCCTCGCTGTGGACCGCGGGCTGACCGTAGGTGACATGAAGGGAACGCTCCTCTACATGATGCAGTCCCTGTACGGCAGCGAGAGAAAGGTGCGCGTCAGGCCTAGCTACTTCCCTTTCACCGAGCCTAGTTTCGAGTTCGACGTGTCGTGTGGAATTTGCGCCGGCACCGGCTGTAAGAGCTGCCGTCACAAAGGTTGGCTGGAGGTCGGCGGTTGCGGCATGGTGCATCCTCAGGTGCTGCGCAACGGCGGCATCGACCCTGAGAGGTGGAACGGCTACGCGTGGGGCTTCGGCATCGAACGCATGGCGATGAGCAAGCACAACGTCGACGACATCCGGCTGCTGTACGAATCAGACCTCCGATTCCTGGAGCAGTTCTAGGTGTCCGGCTCGTGAAGGTGAGCTACGAGTGGTTGGCGGACTTCGTCGACCTGGACGGCGTCACACCCCAAGAAGCAGCCGGCGTGCTCACTCGCCTCGGGCTCGAGGTCGAGACCCTGACCGTTGTCGACCTGTCCGAGATCGTGGTGGGAAAGGTTCTCGAACAGATCCCGCACCCGAAGTCACGCAACCCGCTGTGGGTCCACCAGGTCGATCTCGGCGATCACGTCGAGCAGATCATCGCCGGTGCTCCAAACGCGATCCCAGGCTCGCTCGTCCCCGTCGCCATGCCAGGTACCACGGTGCCCAACGGCAAGGTCGTCAAAGATATGAACATCGCCGGCTATAAGGCAAGGGGCATGCTGTGCTCGGCCGAGGAGCTGCTGCTCGGCGACGACCATTCCGGAATTCTCATCCTCAGCTCGGGGAAGCCTGGAGCTTCGCTGGAGTCGGTCATACCGAGCCAGGTGACGATGGAGATCGAGGTCACCTCCAACCGCCCCGACTGCATGGGCCACCTTGGGGTGGCGCGCGAGCTGGCCGCTGGGCTCGACCGGCCCATGAAGGTCGACTTCATGCCGGCATTCACGGGAACGGCGAACCCGCCGGGCCGCGACCTCGTGAAGGTCTCGATCGACGAGCCTGACCTCTGCGCTCGCTACATCGGCGGCGTCATCAAGGGTGTGAAAGTCGGACCGAGTCCCGAATGGGTCCAGCGGCGTTTACGCGCCTGTGGCGTACGGCCGATCAACAACATCGTCGACATCACCAACTATGTGTTGCTCGAGTACGCGCAGCCGCTTCACGCATTCGACCTGGCGAAGGTCTCTCCTACGGAGATCCACGTGAGGAGGGCCCGTGTCGGCGAGAAGCTGCTCTGCCTCGACGGCATCGAACGAGAGCTCAGCGCGGACATGCTGGTCATCGCCGACAGCCGGCAGCCCGTGGCGATCGCCGGAGTGATCGGAGGCGAGGAGACCGCGGTTACCGCCGGCACCACCGACATCCTGCTCGAGGCAGCAACGTTCAACGGCTCGAGCGTTCGGCAGACGGCGCGAGAGCTCGGAATTCGGACCGAGGCCTCGTCTCGATTCGAGAAGGGACTGCCGGCCGAGCTGGCCCTGGCGGGCGCGCGACGCGCCGCAGCCCTCATCGCTGATCTGGCCGGCGGGAGCGTCCACCGCGAATGGGCGGACGTCTATCCACTACCTCAGGAGCCAGTGCGTGTGCGGCTGAGACCCGCGTTGGTGGACGAGGTCCTCGGCTTGCACGTGCCGTTGGAGGAGGCGGAATCGATTCTGAAACGCCTCAACTTCCACGTGAGGGCGCTCGAGGACGGCGAGTGGGATGTGCTGCCGCCTGTATTCAGGCTGGACGTCACGATCCCCGAAGACCTGGTCGAGGAGGTGGGACGGGTCCATGGGTATGACCGCATTCCGCCTACGCTGCCCGGACGCCGCCGGGACTCTTGGATGCCTACAGTCCCCAGCATCGGCAGGCGGTTGGATGTGGCTCGCGGGGTTCTGGCCGGCGCGGGATTCACGGAGACCTGGAACCCAGCCCTTGTTTCGGGCCGTGTGCTCGAGAGCCTTCGCATCGATGCGCATGCAATGCGGGTCTCAAACGCTTTAAGCGATGACATGGACACTCTGCGCACATCCCTGCTGCCTTCGCTCGTTGGCGTGGTCGCGCTGAATCGAGACCGGGGTCGCCACGACGTCCGCGTCTACGAGATCGCGAGCGCGTTCTTGGCGCCGGTGGGCGACAAGTCCGAGCAGCCCGACGAGCCGATGCGCCTTGGGGTCGTCGCCAGCGCAGGCCCTAGCGCAGAGGCGGGACGCGCCACCTTCTACGCTGTGAAGTCAGTGCTCGACGCCTCGCTGGCGGCGGTTGGCGCTCCTCCTTGCACCTATCAGCGAGGCTCTCAGGAGCTGTTCCATCCCGGCCGATGCGCCGCAGTCGTTCTAGATGGGCGGCTACTCGGCTACATGGGTGAGCTGCATCCGACGGTGGCCTCCACTTTCAAGATCGAGGGGAGATTGGTGGCCATCGAGATCGATGTCGAACCCGTGCTCGCGGTGTCGGGCATTCCTGGCGTCCACCCTCTGCCGAGGTTTCCTGCGATCGAACGCGATCTCGCGGTGGTGGTCGAAGACCACGTGGCCGCAGGTGCATTGCTGGCCACCATCAGGGAGGCCGGCGGAGACTTCCTGGAGCGGGCCCGAGCGTTCGACGAATATCACGGCCCGCAGGTTCCGGATGGCCACAAGAGCATTGCGTTCACCTTGACTTTCCGCAGCCCCGAGCGCACCCTGACGGACGCCGAAGTGGACAAGGTTATGACAGAGATCAAGCTCGGACTGCAGAAACGGCACAAGGCCAGGTTCCGCGAGTGACCTGGCTGGACGCACTTCCGATCGTGCTGGTCGTCGTGTATGCCGCGCTCGGGCTGTTCACCGGGCTGCTGCGCCGGGTGATCGGCCTGATTGCCCTTTATCTCGCGTTCGTCGGGGCTACGAATATGGGTCTCCAGGCGGGGGGCATCCTGCAGCAGTCGTCCAACCTCGAAACTCCAGACGCGCGCATCTATGGGTTCTTCGGGATCGTGGTTGCAGTGATCCTCATCGTCGAGGCAGCAGCGCAGCTGGCGAGCAGCCAGATCCAGGTTGGTGCGCTCGTCTTCAACCGTGTGTTGGGGATCGTCATCGGCGTGTTCACCGCGGTCATCCTTTCGGTCCTCATCACCAACGAGATGATCGCTGCCGGCAGTCCGTTTGGGGGGGGAGCGCTGGACCCGCTGCAGGCGTCGATCCGCGACGCGGTGCAGGGCTCACACATCGGTGTGCCGCTTACCCATGCGATCGGCAAGCCGATCGTCACGATCTTCGGGCTCGCGCTGCCTGCCGACCCACAGATCTACTTCAGCCAAAGCCCCGTCAGCTAGGGGCTAGGTGTGAGCTCGGAATTCTTCGAGCGCCTGCGCGAGCGGGCGGTGGAGATCCACGTCGGAGACCACCTGCGCTCCCGTCTGGAGCGAGGCGACAAGCTGCGCGTGAAGCTTGGGCTTGACCCGACCGCCCCGGACCTGCACGTGGGTCACCTGGTCGTGCTCGACGCGCTGCGCTCATTCCAGGACGACGGCCACGTTGTCGTATTGATCGTCGGCGACTACACGGCGCTGATCGGGGACCCCAGCGGCCGTTCGGAAACTCGACCCGTGCTCAGCCGCGAGCAGATCGACGCCAACGCCAAAACCTACGTCGATCAGATCTATTTGGTGCTCGACCGGAAGCGCACCGAGGTCCATAGCAACTCCAAATGGCTTGGGGCGATGGGCGCCGCCGATGTGTTGCGGCTCATGGGCAAGGCCACCCTGCAGCAGGTCCTCCAGCGCGAAGACTTCGCCGAGCGGCTGAAAGCGGGGACTCCAATCGGCGCGCACGAGATCCTGTACCCGTTCAACCAGGCCTATGACTCCGTGGCGATTCGGGCCGATATCGAGATCGGTGGAACCGACCAGCTTTTCAACCTGCTGTTCGGCCGCGAGATCCAGAAGGCGTACGGACTGGAGCCGCAGGACATCGCCGTGTTCCCGCTTCTCGAGGGACTGGACGGCTCTCAAAAGATGAGCAAGTCGTTGAACAACCACATCGGGCTCACCGAGCAGCCCGGCGAGGTCTACGGCAAGACGATGTCGATCCCCGACTCGCTGATTGAGAAGTACCTCAGGCTGGTTTCGGGCCTCAACGGCTCCGAGCTCGACCGCGTGCTTGCGCTGAAGCCTCGAGACGCGAAAGCGGCACTCGCCAAACAGCTGGCCAAGCGTCTGCATGGCGATTACGCGGCCGAGGCGGCGGAGGCGGAGTTTGATTCGAGATTCCGCAAGCGCGAGATTCCGGATGAGATTGGTGAGCTGGCCGCCGAGAGCCCGGAGGACCTCGTTTCAACCATCGTCCAGGCGGGTTTCGCGAAGAGCCGCGGCGATGCCCGGCGGTTAATCGACCAGGGCGGAATCCGCATCAACAGCGACAAGGCAAATGTCGACTCCAAGCTGAAAGATGGCGATGTGCTTCAGGCCGGCAAAAGAAATTTCGTTCGAATTCGCGTGAGATAGAATCATCGAAACTATGTTCGCAGACCACGCAGAAGTCGAGATCTAAGTGTCCGGCCATTCGAAATGGGCGGGCATCAAGCACAAGAAGGCGATCGTGGACGCCAAGCGGGGCCAGGCCTTCACCAGGGCGGCCCGCGAGATCCTGATCGCAGCCAAGGAGGGGGGAGGCAGCGCCGACAGCAACTTCCGCCTGCGCCTGGCCGTGCAGAAGGCGCGCGAGATCAACATGCCGACCGACAAGATCCAGAACGCCATCAAGCGCGGCACCGGCGAGTTGGCTGGAGAAAGGCTGGAGGAGATTCGATACGAAGGCTACGGGCCGGCCGGTGTAGCGGTCATGGTCGATGCTTTTACCGATAACCGCAATCGCACCTCAGCATCTATCAGGCATCGCCTTTCGAAGTTCGGCGGCAATCTCGGAGAGTCGAACTCGGTGGGGTGGATGTTCGAGCGCAAGGGCGTCATCTCGGCCGACGCAGGCAAGAACGATCCCGAAGACGTCGGCCTCGCAGCGATCGAAGCTGGGGCCGACGACGTGCAGGTGGAAGGCAAGTCAGTCGAGGTCACCACTCCGCCCGGTGCATTTGAGAAGGTCAAGGCGGCGATGGAGGGGATGGGGGTCACCATCGACAATGCCGAGATCACGATGCAGCCGAAGCAGACAGTCGCGGTCGGAGAGGACAAGGCAGCAGCGGTGCTCCGCTTGATGGAATCATTGGAAGAGGACGACGACGTCCAGCAGGTCTACGCCAATTTCGACATCCCAACCAACGTTCTTGAACGCGTCTCAGCCCAGGTATGAATGAAATCAATTGACGTGTCGCAAGTAGGCCGGGCTCACCCATCGCTCACTCCAGTGCACAACTACTGCAATGAAAGGCGCAGCGACCTCTGGGGTCCCCGCGACAGAGTCGCGGGAGTGAGGCCGCAGTCCTCACCCGCGCTCGTCGACATCCCACCCAACGTTCTTGAACGCGTCTCAGCCCAGGTGTAGAGGTGTTGGACAAGTGTCAGGCGCGACCAACGGATTAATCCTGGGTATCGATCCAGGCCTCGCCGGCACCGGGTTCGCGCTGCTTTCAGGTTCTAGCCTCGTTCTGTCCTGCAGCACGCTCGTCACGAAACCGGGGCGCGATGGCGCAAGGCTTTTGGCCATCACCAAGCATCTTCGCGACCTGCTTGCTGCGAGTCCACCCGCGGAGGCCTCGCTCGAAGAGCTGTTCATGGGCCGCAACACCTCGAGCGCAATCGGCGTGGCGCAAGCGCGTGGCGCCATCCTCGCAGTGCTCGAAGAGTGCGGGGTTCCTGTGTTCGAATACAAGCCGAGCCAGGTCAAGATGGTCTTAACCGGCTATGGCAATGCCGACAAAGCCCAGATCGCCCGGATGTTGGGCGCGCAGGTGAAGGTGCCTGAAGGTCGAGTGGATGCGCACGCGATGGATGCCATCGCGATTGCCGTGTGTCACGCGCGCAGCCGGAAGCTGGCGCAGGTCGCGCGTTGATCGCGCATCTCAGCGGCGTCGTTCGTCGGGCTGGACCGGACTTCGTGGTACTCGATGTCGGCGGCGTCGGGTACCTGGTGAGCGTCAGCGCCACCACGCGTCAGAAGATTCCCGCGCCCGGCGGAGAGTACGAGCTTCACATCCACACGGTTGTCCGCGAGGACCAGCTAGCCCTCTACGGTTTCGCCTCGGTCGAGGAGCTCGAGCTTTTCGACATGCTCATCCAGGTGGATGGAGTCGGTCCCAAGGTCGGCCTGAACATTCTGAGCGCGGCCAGCCTCGAGATTCTCAAGCGCGCCATCGTCAGTGAGGACCCCGCGCCGATCCGAAGAGCGAACGGCGTGGGCGCTCGCACCGCCGCCAAGGTCATCATCGAGCTGAAGCCAAGGCTCGACGCGCTCGCGGACGTCGAGGTGATCCCGCGTGCCACCGCCCTCTCCGGAGACGGGGTGGTCCCGAAGGCCGTTGAGTCAGCGCTGCGCAACCTGGGCTTTTCCTCGCAGGAGGCGCGCACCGGCCTGGAGTCGGTGGACTGGAGATCGACTCCATCCACACAAGAGGCGTTGGCGGCTGCGCTGAAGGCGCTAGGCAGGAAATGACAGGCAAAGCCGACGAGCCCGTCCTCGACCCGCGAGCAGACGACGATCAGTACGACCTGACGCTTCGGCCACGTCTGCTGTCCGAATACGTCGGCCAGGAGCAGGTCCGGGAGAACCTGAGCATCCTGCTCGAGGCGGCGCGGCGCCGCGGTGAGCCGGTGGAGCACGTCCTCCTCAGCGGGCCGCCAGGTCTTGGCAAGACCACGCTCGCGCACATCATCGCCAACGAGCTCGGGGTCGCGATCAAGGTCACGTCCGGGCCTGCCATCGACCACCAGGGCGCGTTGGGATCGATCCTCCTGAACCTCAACAGCCGCGATGTCTTCTTCATCGACGAGATCCACAGGCTCAGCAGCGTGGTGGAGGAGTCGCTCTATCCAGCGCTGGAGGATTTCCGGTTCGACGCGGTGCTTGGCAAGGGTGTGGGAGCCAGCGCGGCGACGCTGCCCCTTCCGCATTTCACCTGCGTCGGCGCCACCACCCGGCAGGGATTGCTCAGCGGGCCGCTGCGCGATCGCTTCGGCGCTGTCTATCGCCTTGACTTCTACACCAAGGCCGAGCTCGAGCTCATCGTGACGCGGTCAGCGCGCATCCTCGACATCGAGATTCATCACGAGGCGGTGTCGGAGATTGCGCGGAGGGCTCGAGGGACTCCCCGAATTGCGAACCGTCTGCTCCGCCGCGTTCGCGACTATGCGCAGGTGCGTGGCGACGGGCGGGCGACGGTGGACACGACCAGGCTGGCGCTCGGCATGCTTGAGATCGACGAGCTGGGCCTCGAGCCGCTCGACCGCCAGCTGCTGCAGACGCTGATCCTGAAGTTCAAGGGCGGGCCGGTCGGCCTGGACACGATCGCCACGTCGCTCTCGGAGGAGCCCGAGACGATCGAGGACGTCCACGAGCCCTACCTGATCCAGATCGGCTTTCTGGCGCGGACCTCCAGAGGCCGCGTCGCCACCGAGCTGGCGTACAGGCACCTTGGCCTGGTCCCGCCAGACCCTGGACCTCAGCAAACGCGCCTGCTCTAGGGAGACGCCCTCGGCCTGGCGCGGGGCGCCGCGGCACCGAAGTGAAGGTGGCACGTAAACTTTCCGGGCTGTGCAACTAGTCCTTAGCTGGCCCGTCCGACTGCTCGTCGTCGCGGTCCTGATGTTCTCGCTGTTCGTCGACGGGGCCGGCTACATCTACAGGATCGTCAACCACTACCCGCTCACTGGGAGCGTGCCTGGCCTGCCGCCTAACTTTGGCGGCTGGCAAATTTACATCCACAGGGGCCTCGACCTCTCCGGCGGAACCCACATCGATTACCAGCTCATCAACTTTCCGGCGGGCCAGTCCCGCGCTGACGTTCAGCAGCGGACCATCACTGTCATCCTCAAGCGTGTCAACGCCCTGGGCGTGAGCGAGCCCGAGGTGCGAGGCGCCGGAAACAACAACGAGCGGATCACCGTCGATCTCGCAGGCGTCACCGCCCAACAAGCGCAGAAGACGATCGGTTCGGTCACCAAGCTCGTCTACACGAGATGGGTAAAGGACGCCAAGGTGACGGGGGGTACGGTCCCCGGCTATAAACCACAGCTCACCGGGCTCACGGGCGACGACATCGCGAGCGCCAACGCCAGCATCGATCCACAGAGCGGAATCGGGTGGGTGGTTAACGTGAACTTCAACTCGCACGGCTCAGAACTCTTCGGCAAGCTCACCACCGCCAACGTCGCTGCATGCCCCGACAGCACCACCCAGGGGAACTGCCCAGAGCGGCATCTTACAATCTGGCTGGACCTCACCCAGAACGACATCAACCACTGGGAGGACGCCGCCTACGCGGCCAAGGTGTCCGGCAACTACGATCCGAACTGCCTTGCGACTCAAGGCCCGAATGCAAGCTGCCCCAAGTTCCTGGTCGACGCGAACACGATCACTCCGATCCTTGGTGGATCGGCGTTCATCAGCGGGGGATTCACGCAGCACAGCGCTGTCGACCTGGCCACCGGCATCAACTCCGGCTCGCTCCCGGTCGACCTCCAGGTGCTTGGCGTGACTCAGATCGGTTCCACGCTCGGCGCGGAGTCGGTCAAGCTCAGCCTTGCGGCCGGCCTGCTCGGACTCTCGATCGTCGTGATCTTCATGATCGTCTACTACCGCATTCCCGGCCTTCTCGCCAGCATCGCGTTGCTGTTCTATGCGGCAGCCGTACTGGCCGTCTTCAAGTGGGTGCCGGTGACGCTGACCCTGGCCGGCATCACGGGATTCATCCTGTCCGTGGGCATGGCCGTCGATGCCAATGTGCTGATTTTCGAGCGCTTCAAAGAGGAGGTCAGGTCAGGCCGCACGATCCCTGCAGCAGTCGACGCCGCTGTGAGGCGCGCGTGGCCTGCCATCAGGGACTCAAACACATCGACCTTCATGACGTGTGTGATCCTCGGCTTTATCGGCCCGCCCCAGGTCCAGGGCTTTGCCATCACCCTGGGCATCGGCGTGCTGGCCAGCCTTATCTCCTCGATCGTGGTCACCCACAACCTGCTGGCGATAGTCCTCAACTCCGGCGCATTTCGGCGTCCCGGGCTGTTAGGGGTGGACCGTGCTCGAATCGCCTGAGGAGCTCAAGAGGGGGCCGGCGTTCCCCTCTTCAGAATCCGCTGAGGCAGAGGAAGGGGGCGGGTTGCCGGATGAGATTGACTCAGAGCCGGTAAAGGCTCAACGACCGCCGCGCGAGCCACGGGTGCGAAAGCTTGACATCGTCAGCCGCCGCAATCTGTTCTTCCTTCTCACTTTGATCATCATCATTCCCGGCATCATCTCGATGGCGAGGCCCGGGGGCGGCTTCCTGCTCGGGATCGACTTCGCCGGTGGCACCGAGTTTTCACTCCACTTCGACAGCCAACCCAGCCTGGCTCAGGTCGAGATTGCGGTTACGGCCGAGAACATCAACGGCACTGTCATCCCGGCCGGAGCTCCGGGGAGCTACATCATCCGCGGGGTCCCATTGAGCCCAGCGGCGCAGCAGGCCGTGGTCGATCACCTGACGAGCAAGCTCGGCCCCATCAACACAAAATCAGAGTCTGTGATAGAGGTTGGGGGCACGATAGCCGGCGAGACGATCACGCGAGCGCTCGCAGCGGTCGTGGCTGCATCACTGGGCATCCTGTTGCTGTTGGCCTGGCGATTCCACAACGTGCCGGGCGGCTGGCGTGCCGGATTCCAGTTCGGCGGCTCCGCTCTCGCGGCCCTACTGCATGACGTGTTCGTGCTGACTGGAATCTTCTCGATCATCGGCACGTTCTTCCACAATCGCATCGGCGAGATCGACGCCCTCTTCGTGACCGCCGTGCTTACAGTCGTGGGCTTTTCGGTCCACGACACCATCGTCGTCTTCGACCGGATTCGCGAGAACCTCCGCGTGAGCCAGCGGCTGTCGTTCGAGCAGGTCGTGAACCTCAGCATCATGCAGACGGCTGCCCGATCGATAATCACCAGCTTCACCGTGGTGCTCGTGCTGAGTGCGATCCTGATCTCTGGGGGCGACACCCTCAAGGGCTTCGCGCTGGCCCTCATGATCGGCATCGTGTCGGGAACCTACAGCTCGATCTTCAACGCCTCACCACTGCTCGTCGTGTGGCGAAGGATCCAGCCAGTTCGTTAGTAATGTTGCGCCAGGCCGTTTGCGCGGACGCCCCGCAATCCAGCTATCGTTGGAATCAGACACCTCACATGCCAACCTGGCCCATATCGTCAATCAAAGAGCTGATCGAACCCACGGTGAATCACATGGGTTACGAGCTTTACTCGCTCGAGCAGTCCGGGCAGTCGGGCCGCACGCTTCGCATCTCGATCGACCACGTGGAGCCGATCTCGGTCGAGGATTGCGAGCGGGTCAGCCGCGTTGCGGGTCCGCTGATCGAGCACGCTGAGCTCATCGACGGGCCTTACAACCTGGAGGTCTCCTCGCCTGGCGCAGAACGTCCTCTCCGCGCCCAGGCTGATTACGAACGTTTCAACGGCAAACGAGTCAACATCCGCTACCGCAGCGGCGATGCGGACACTGTGGTCGAAGGTCAGCTGGTTGCCGTTGACGGCGCCGGCATAGCAGTGCAAGCGCTGGGCGTGCGCGGCCGCGCGCCAGTGGTGATGCACATCTCATGGAGTGACGTTGTCGCGGGCAGGCTCGCGGTCTCACTCTGAGGTCCCGACGGAGAGCCTTGCCGAAGCGCTGACAGCGCTCTGTGCGGAGGTGGGCATTCCATTCGAGGAGATGCTGCATACCGTCGAAGGTGCGCTGGCAATCGCCTATGCGCGGGCGTTCAGCCCGGCGGGCGAGATCACCGTGAAGCTCGACACGACAACCGGCGGGCTGGAAGTGCGCAGCCGCATTGTGCGGAATGACGGGAGCGAGATGATCGAGATGCTCCCCTCCGAGGACTTCAAGCGTCTGGCAGCACAGACCGCGAAGCATGCCGTGCTCCGTCACATACACGACCTCGAGCGCGACAAGGTGCTGCGCGACGTGGCCGAGCACAAGGGCGAGCTCGCGAGCGGCGTCGTGGACCGAATGGAGATGGGCACCGTCTACGTGGACCTGGGCCGAGCGGAGGGCGTGATGCCCCCCGAAGAGCAGATCCCAGGCGAGCGGCTGGTCCCCGGGCGTCCGGTGTTGGTGGTGCTCATGGAAGCGCAGCGAAGCGCGCGCCAGGCTCAGGTCCGTGTCTCCCGAGCGTCGCGAATGTTCGTGCACCGTTTGCTGGAGGCTGAGGTTCCCGAGATCAAAGCCGGGACGGTGCAGATACGCGGGATCGCGCGAGAGCCCGGTTTGCGGACGAAGATCGCCGTCTCGTCGAGCCAGGTCGGCCTCGACCCGGTGGGGGCCTGTGTCGGGCCCAAGGGCGTTCGCCACCGCGCCATTCTCAGCGAGCTCGCCAGCGAGCACGTGGACATCGTGCCCTGGTCTGACGATGCCGAGGCCTTTGTCGCGTCCTCGCTGGGGCCTGCCAAACCCGAAGCCGTGACGATCGATCGCATGACCCGCACGGCCACGGTCCTGGTGCCGCATACGCAGCTGTCGCTCGCGATCGGGCGCGACGGTCAGAACGCCAGGCTGGCGGCGAAGCTGACGGGCTTTCGGATCGACATCAAGCCCAGCGACGATGATGGCGAGACCGTTGCCGAATCCACTCCGTGAGCCGGCCCGCACCTGCGTCGCGTGCAGGGAGGAGGCCGGCAAGGGCGCCCTCGTACGCGTGGTTCGCAGGCCCGACAACACAGCAGCTGTCGACCGAACAGGCGGCGCCCCAGGCCGCGGCGCCTACCTCCACTCCACCAGCGCCTGCATCGAAACTGCAAAAAAAAGAAGGGCGCTGGAGCGCTCCCTCAAGGCAACGATAGGACCCGAGGTTTGGGCAGACTTAGTTAAATAAATACCCAGGTGGAGCGGCAGGCCGGATTCACTCCGGCCGTGACCCAGGGTCCGGTCAAAGCGCCTCCAGGTGCCGGCGCCACGCCGGTGGGGGTCCCGCGGGGGAGGCCCGCTTCCCCCGCGCCGTCCCGTGGGGGAGGCCTGCCTCCCCCGCGCCGTCCCGGCATAATCAGTAGTTCCGCATGAAAGCACACGAACTCGCACGCGAACTCGGGATCAGCCAAAAGGAGCTGGTGAACTTCCTCCAGCAGAGGCGGCTGACCCGCAACGCCGCCGCGCCGCTGGCGCCGCCGGCGATCGAGGCCGCCCGATCCGCGTTCAAGCCGGCGTCGGTGGCGGTGAAGGTCGCGCCGAACGGGGATCGCAGGGCCGTGCTGCCGCCATCGCTGTCAGTGAAGGATCTTGCGGAGAAGCTCTCGGTCAGCCCCGTCGAGGTGATCAAGAAGCTGATGGCCTCGAACATCATGGCCACCATCAACCAGGTCATCGACTTCGCCACGGCTGAGATCGTGGCCGACGAGTTTGGCTACACAGTCGAGCCGGTATCGAGCGAAGATGTCGTCGCGACCGAATCCGCCGGAGGCGAGGCGGTCGTCACCACGTCGCGCGAGGAGCTCTTCTCAGTCGACAAGGAAGACCCGAGCAAGCTGGTTCTGCGCGCTCCGATCGTGACGGTCCTTGGACACGTCGACCACGGCAAGACATCGATCCTCGACGCCATCCGCAAGACCAGGGTTGCGGCGGGCGAGGCCGGAGGCATCACCCAGCGGATCGGCGCTTACAAGATCGAGACAGCCGACGGCCATCCGATCGTGTTCGTCGATACGCCGGGCCACGAAGCTTTCACAGCAATGCGCGCTCGCGGCGCGCAGGTCACCGACCTCGTGGTGCTCGTCGTCGCAGCAGACGATGGAGTCAAACCGCAGACCATCGAAGCCATCCAGCACGCACGAGCGGCGAAGGTGCCGATCATCGTCGCGATCAACAAGATGGACGTACCTGGGGCGAACCCGGATCGGGTCCACCAGGAGCTCGCAGCGCAAGGCATTGTCACTCGTCATTACGGCGGCGAGCACGAATGCGTGCATCTGAGCGCAAAAACGGGCCAGGGCATCGACGATCTGCTGACGACGATCGTGCTGTCGTCCGACATTCTCGAGCTCAAGGCGAACCCAGACCGCAACGCCATCGGCACAGTCGTCGATGCACATCTCGAGCGCGGTCGCGGACCCGTCGCCACCGTGTTGGTACAAGCGGGCACCCTGCATGTCGGCGACGACTTCGTGTGCGGTCACATCTACGGTCGTGTTCGGGCGCTCGCGAACGATCGCGGCGAGGCTGTGACCGAGGCCGGCCCGGCTACCCCGGTGGTGGTCTCAGGTATGAGCGAGGTGCCGCAGGCCGGTGACATCTTCCAGGTCGTTGGATCGGAGAAGGCGGCTCGCCAGATCGCGCTGACCAAGCTGACCGAGCGGCGCACGCAGGAAGCGGCACGAGACTTTGCGCCGCGCATCACCCTGGAGGAGCTGGCGCGCCGCGCCAAGGAAGGCGAGGTTAAGGAGCTCAGCCTGGTCGTCAAGGCAGACGCACAGGGCACCCTGGAAGCGGTCCTCAGCGCGCTGCAGAAGATCGAAGACCCGGTGGTCGCGATCAAGATCGTTGGTCAGGGAGTGGGGGCCGTGAGCGACTCGGACCTGTTGCTGGCCGGCGTGTCCAACGCGATCATCATCTGCTTCAACCTCAAGCCCACGCCCGCGGCGGTCGCGGCGGCGGAACGCGCCAAGGTTGAGGTCCGCTACTACGACGTCATCTACAAGCTCACCGAAGACGTTGAGCGCGCTGCCAAGGGCTTGCGAGAACCCACGTATCGTCAGATCCGCGAGGGCAAGATCGAGGTCGTCATCCCGATCAAGATCCCTCGGCAGGGCGTGATCGCCGGCAGCCGCGTCGTCGAGGGCAAGATAACCCGCGGCGGATGGGCCAAGCTATTGAGGGGGAAAGAGCAGATCTTCGAAGGCAGGATCAGCTCGTTGAAGCATTTCAAGGAGGACGTACGCGAGATGTCCGAAGGCCAAGAATGCGGTGTTGGGCTCGAGGGCTTTGAGGCGTTCCAGCCTGGCGACGTCATGGAGACATACCGCCTCGAGCGGGAAGAAATCTAGGCAAGGCGTGCCTTGCTGAAAGCGGAGGTCGCGATGACCAGCTACCGCGCCGACCAGGTCGGCGAGCAGGTGCGGGAGGAGATCATGTCGATCATCCGCCGAGATCTCAAGGATCCACGCATCGGGTTCGTGAGCATCACGGCGGTGCGCATGTCGCCTGACCTGCGCCAGGCACGCGTGCGTGTCAGCGTGCTTGGCAACCCCGACGAGAAGAAGGCATCGATAGCCGGCCTCGTCTCCGCCAGGGGGCTCATTCGCCACGAGCTTGGCAAGCGTCTGCAGAACCTGAAATTCTCGCCCGACCTGCGATTCGAGATCGACCCCTCGATCGAGTACAGCGTCCACATCAACCAGCTGCTGAAGGAAGTGCTGCCGCCCGGGTCGGAACCCGCTGACATTGCATCGACAGAACAGAGCGGGGAGGAGACGCCATAGCCAACCCACGCCCGAAGCCAGACGTATACGACGAGATCAGGGAGCTCATCGACGCGAACGAGGACATCCTGATCTTCGGCCACAAAGATGCCGACGGAGACACCCTCGGCTGCAGCCTGGCGTTTGCCGAGGCTTTGCGCTCGGCCGGCAAGCAGGTGTGGGTGCTCATTCCACCTCCGCTGCCTGAGATGTATACGTTTCTGCCTGGCTTCAAGGAGATCCTGGAGGAGCCGCCACACGGGATCGACCCGCACCTGGTGTTCTTCTTCGATTCCGGCAACCTCGAGCGCTCGGGCAGCAGCGTCAAGCGAATCGCCTCCCAGGCCACCATCGTCAACGTCGATCATCACCCCTCGAACTCGCGCTTCGGCGATATCAACGTAATCGACGCGGAAGCCTCCGCGGTGGGGCAGATGGTCATGCGGATGCTCGACCATTTCGGCTTTCCGATGACGCCGACGATCGCCACCAACCTCTACGTCGCGTTGCTCACCGACACTGGCGGCTTCCGGCACGAGAACACCACCCCGCAAGCGCTCGAGGATGCGGCAAGACTTGCGCACCTGGGCGCCGACCCGGGGCACATCGCGACCCTCGTCTACAAGATGCGGCCCGAAACGACGCTCAAGCTGAACGGCCTCGCTCTGGCCACAATGCGGGTTGAGATGGACGGCCGGTTGGCGTGGGCCAAAGTGACGCGTGGCATGCTGCGCGAGGCCGGCGCCGTCATGGCTGAGTCGGAGGGCATCATCGACAACCTCAACAGCATTGCGGGTCTGGAGATGGCAATCCTGTTCAAGGAGGTCAGCGCCGACCTGACGAAAATCAGCGTTCGTAGCCGGGGTGGCGTTGATGCCGCAGCGATGTGCGCGATCTTCGGCGGCGGGGGCCACATTCGTGCGGCTGGGGCCGAAATCCAGAAGCCGATGGACGAGGCAGCGAGGCTGGTGCTGGCGACCGCCAAGGAGTCGATCGTTGCCGCCTTACCGTCGAGCTGACGCCGCCGCTTTCTCCGTAGGTGTTCTCAACGTCGACAAGGGCGCCGGGGAAACCTCCTTCGCAGTCGTCCACCGCCTCCGTCGCCTGACCGCCGCCCATCGTGTCGGCCATGCCGGCACCCTTGACCCGCTTGCCACCGGCGTGCTACCAATTCTGTTCGAATCGGCCACCCGTCTCGCCGAGTTCGCCCTGCGTCTCCCAAAAACATATGTGGCCGACATCCATTTGGGCTTTTCGACCGCCACCGACGACGCTGAGGCCAAGCGCGAAGCCGTGGGCGATCCCAGCGCCTTGACGGCTGACGACATCGCGGCCGCGATCGAGGATTTCAAGGGCCGGATCCAGCAGGAGCCACCGGCTTTCTCGGCTGTCAAGGTCGACGGCAAGCGCGCCTATAAGCTGGCAAGGCGAGGGGAAGAGCCACGACCACATGCTCGAGAGGTCGAGGTCTACGAGGCGCGCGTTCTGAGCTTCGCTCCGGGGACAGAAGCCGTGGCCCGCGTGGAGATCAGATGCAGCAGCGGGACGTATCTGCGCTCGATCGCGCGCGACATGGGCCGGAACCTGGGGGTAGGTGGCTACCTTGGCCGGCTCGTCCGTACCGCTTACGGTCCCCTTCTCATTGAATCCGCGGTGAAGGTAGACGCACTTGCCACACCCGATGATGTGCGCAGCCTTCTGCTTCCGGCCGAAGTCATACTGCCGGACATGGAGCGGGTCCGCCTCAATGTCGAGCAGGAGGCGATGGTCAGGCAAGGTCGATCGGTTCGCGTCTTACCGGAGCCCGGACCGGGTTTGATCAGGGCTCACGACGCCGGCGGCCGGCTGATCGCTCTCGGTCACGCGGACCCACTTCGCCGCACCTTCGTGCCCGAGAAGGTGCTCTCCTGAAGGTGCTTACCTGCAGCGGAGCCCTCACCTGATAGTTCATTTTGGGCTCCCCTCGAGCCCGATCGGTCCGGTGACCCTCGCCGTCGGCAGCTTCGACGGCGTCCATCTCGGCCATGCCGACGTCATCCGGCGCACGGTCGCCACGGCGGCACTGGATCAGGCCCAGCCGGCGCTGATGACGTTCGAGCCCCACCCACGCTGCGTTCTTGACCCGGCCAACTGCCCGCCGTCGGTAACCACGTTGCAGGAGAAGCTAGCTCTCATCGAGGGGTTGGGAATCGAGCACGCCATAGTCATCCGCTTCGATCGCGCGCTGGCGTCGCTGTCGCCGCAGGAGTTCATCGACCTGCTGTCGCCGGTCATCCAGGTGCGGCGCTGGGTGGTCGGGTTCGACTTCGCCTTTGGGCGCGAACGCCGCGGCAGTGCCGAGTGGCTGAGGGCGAACGGGCACGCTGTCGATATCGTTCCTCCATTCAAATTGAACGGCAAGGAGTTGCACAGCTCCGACGTGAGAAGGCTGGTGACACTGGGCGAAATGGAAGAGGCGAACCGCTTGCTCGGCCGGGAATACTCGATGGCCGGTCCGGTCGAGGCTGGCGACAGGGTCGGGCGGCGGTTGGGCTTTCCGACCGCCAACATCGCGGTCGAGCCGAACAAGCTAGTGCCTGCCCTTGGCGCATATGCTGGGCGGGCCATCGCGCCGGAAGGTCCATTCACAGCTGCGCTTTCGGTTGGCTACCGGCCGACCTTCGGAGGCACACAGCTCCGGGTCGAAGCATTTCTCCTCGACTTCGAGGGCGATATTTACCAGCAGCGCATCGAGCTGCGCTTCATTCGCTACCTGCACGCAGACATCAAGTTTCCAAGCTCCGAAGAGCTGGTCGAGCAGCTCCGCCGCGACGTCACCGACACCCGGCGGATCGTCAAGCCTTGACCCACGTCCTGGTGATCGGCGGAGGCTTTGCGGGATACAGCGCGGCGCTCGCGGCGCGGCGCGCGGGAGCTGAGGTGACTGTCGTCGCTCGTGCTCCGGGCGCCACTGCACTCTATGCGGGAGCCATGGAGATCGTCGACAACCTCGAGTCGGTACTCGAAACCCAACTGCACCATCCTTTCGCCAGGCTTGGTCTCGACGCCGTCCGAATCTCCAGTGAGCTCGACACAGCAGTACAGGCAATTCAGCTGGCTCTCGAGAAGGGAGGCCTGAAGTTCGAGGGCGGTTGGCGGAGCCGCGGGATATATGCCGACATCCACGGACTGGCGCGACCTGGCAACCTGGTCCCGGCCACCGTGGCCGGGGGCGAGCTTGGCGCCCTCGCCGGACGCAGGGTGGCCGTAGTCGGCGTGCCTCAAGTGAGCGACTACGACGCAGCGTCGACAGCGCAAGCTCTGAAAGAGCTGCACGGCATCGATGCGTTCGCGGAGGACGTGTCGATGCCGAACCTGCCGATGTCTGCTTCACTCACGGATCTGTACGGGCGGCGCGCGCCAACCCTGTCCAAGGCTCGAGCGGCGTCGGTGGCGTATCCGCCTGGCTTCACCAACCTTCCCGATGACTGCTTCGAGCTGCTTGCGGCGCCTCCCTCGCCTCATGGATGGCGGCTGCAGCAAGTGATAGGCCTTGGGTCGGTGACAGCCGTGATCGATTCGTTCGACTCGGAAAGCGGCCGGATCTCCGCTGCGCGCGCAGGCGATCGTGTGTTTCGCGCCGACGCTTTTGTCCTCGCCACCGGTCATCACATTGGCGGCGGCATCAGGGGTGGGCGGGCGCCCGCAGAGCCGCTCGCGGGCCTTGGCGTCTTTCACGACGGAAGTCCCGCGAGCTCCGGCGGGGCGCGGCTCCGCCACCTCGAATACCTGAACGCCGCCGCGGAGATGCGCAGCGGGCTGATGACCGACAAACAGCTGCACCCGCTGGCCGAGGCCGGTGCCGCGCCTTATTCGAACCTCTACGCCGCCGGGTCGGTGCTGGGCGGTTACGACTACGCCGGGTCCTGTGGTTTCGGCGTGCCGCTGCTAACCGGTTGGCTCGCCGGGACATTTGCCGCCAAGGCAACTCGATGAGGGCGGAGCTCGAAAAGATCGTTGGCGCTTCCGCCCTCGACGAGCGCGAGGTGCGGGATCACTGGCCGCTCGGGCTCATGGAGGA
>JBDUAO010000147.1:0-6236 GCA_040004595.1 Candidatus Dormiibacterota bacterium
CGGACCAGGTGTCGGCTGCGGCCCGCGCCTGGTAAATGAGCTTGCCGTGAGGGAAGGACGGAGTTGCGGCGGCGCCGCCAGGTGCGGTAGTGCCACGGCGCGAGAAGGCGTACGCGCCGGTGGCGGCGACCAGGATCACCAGCAGCGCCGCCGCGGCCGGGATGAGCCAGCGAGGGAGGGCGCGGGACAAGCTTTTAGTGGCGGCCGGGGCCGCGGGCGACCCAGCGCCCTTGGGCGCCGCGGAGGCTTTCGCGGTTGGCCGCGATGCCGCCAGGGCGCCCGGGCTGGCCTTTACGGGGTCAGGGCCGACGGGCGTTTCGACCACCTCGTAGAGGTGCTGCGGCTCGCGGAAGCCCTTGAGCGCGAAGGCGCCTTTGTCGTCGAACGAGGTGCCTTCGATCTTGCCGGCGACCGCGCGCAGAGTCTCGGAGACGAGGATCTGGCCGGGCTCGGCAACTGCGCAGATACGAGACGCGAGGTTAACGGTCCCACCGAAGAAATCTGCGCCCTCCCTGACGGGCTCGCCAGTGTTGATACCAATCCCAATCTGGATTCGCGCGCCATCGCGCTGGCGGTTGGCTTCGCGGATCGCTTTCTGGATCGCGGTCGCACACGTGACCGCTGTGCGCGCCGAGTCGAAGGAGACCATGAAGGAGTCGCCCTGCGTCTTGACGACGTGGCCGCGATACAGGGCGAGCTGCTCCTGCACCAGGGTGTTGTGAAGGCGGAGCATCGTGTATGCGGCCTCGTCGCCGTAGACGTCGGTGTACTCGGTGAAGCCACGGATATCGCTGAAGAGGATGGTCACTGTCGAGCCGAAAGAAGGGGCTGCGGGCAGCGCCTCCTCCCCCGCCGGCGGCCCGCTATGGCTCATCTTCCTCGCCTCCAGATGTGTGCCTTGATCGCCACGGCCTGCAGTCTAGGTCTGCAACGGGTGTACAGGCAGCCGGATGGCCAGATTCCTCTGCGACTCCTTTAGAGTCGGGAGATGCGCATAGGCACCCTGGTTCCAATGGGCGACGGCGATTCTCACCCGGGGTCGCCGGACTGGGACGAGATTCGCCGGTTTGCCCACCACGCGGAGAAGATCGGGGTCGATTCCCTGTGGGTCTACGACCACATGTACTCCAACGTGCCCGGAACCGAGCCTCGCGGTTTGCATGAGGCGTGGAGCGTCCTCACAGCGCTGGCGGTGGCAACCGAGAAGGTGGAGCTGGGGCAGCTCGTCATGTGCACGTCGTTCCGGCCCCCGGCGGTGCTGGCGAAGATGGCGGTGACGACGGACCAGATCAGTGGAGGGCGCTTGACCCTCGGACTCGGCGCTGGGTGGCACGACCAGGAATATCGGGCGTTCGGCTTTCCGCTCGACCACCGCGTCAGCCGCTTCGAGGAGGCGCTGCAGATCATCGTGCCGCTGCTGCGCGGCGAGACGGTCACCTTCGAGGGCCGCTTCTACACGGCCAACGAGGCCGTGCTGCTGCCGCAAGCCGACAGGCGCATCCCGATTCTCATCGCGGGCAATCGGCCGCGGATGCTTCGGCTGACCGCTCGCTGGGCGGACGCGTGGAACACCGCTTGGTTCTGGGAGCCGAATCAGAAGCTGCACGACCGCCTTGCCGCCTTTGACACCGCCCTGGCGGAGGAGGGACGTGAGGTTACGTCGGTGCGACGGACCATCGGCATCGAGGTGCCCGAGGCTGATCAGGCGTCGGCAACTCAGCGCCTCAAGGACCTGTTCGCCACCTACTCGGCGATACCGGTCGAGGACCTGCTCCTCGTGCTACTACCGAGCACGGTGGCCTCGCTCGACCGGCTGGGCGAAGCGATTCGAGAATCGCGGTCGCGTACAGAGTAGGAACGTCTGGCGGAGGCTGGGCCGGTCCAGCTCATCATTTGGCCCGTCGCGATCGCTGACCCGCTCGGCCTTTCTCGGCCAGGGCTGTCCGCAGGAGCGCCCCGGCCGACCACCGCATCATCTCAACTGCCTCTTTGCGCGAGAGACCCGCGATGTCGGTCAACCAGACGAGGGCCTCGATTCCGGCGACGCTGCGAATCCCCATCGCGAGACGGCGCAGGTCACCGTCCGAGAGGCGTCCTCGAAGCGGCGCCAGCGCTTCCGTTATCCACCCTATCGCGCGGCCTTTACGCAACGGTAGGTCCCCACGCCGGCTGGGGTCCGGCTCGAGAGACAGGCGCAGCATCGTGCGCTGCTGGACCTCGGTGTCGACGATGAGGCGCAGAAATGCCGTGATGACCATGTCGAGGCGGACTGAAACGTCGAGCGGCGCAGGCGTCGGCAGCAGAGACACCGCCTCCATCTCTGGGTGGGCTTCCATGAGAAGCGCGCGCTGGTTGGCAAAGTAGCGGTAGGCAGTGGTCCGCGAGATCGCCGCCCTCTCGGCGGTGGCCTCGACTGTGGGCGTGACGCCCTCCGCCACCAGGTCGCGCGCAGCGGCCACCAATGCGATACGCGTCCGCTGCTTTTGCCTGGTCCGGCCTGCCAGCTCGTAGCTCGTTGACATCGGCATCAAGGTACTCTAGTATCTTTATGGTACTGCCGTCCCATGAACTGAGAGGAGTCGCAATGACACCAAGCACACTTAGCCCGATCGTCCGCGCCGAAGGTGAGGGCGAGAGACTGTGGTTCTACGGCGGTGGCGTCCATACGTGGCTGGCAACGAGCGCCGAGACGGGTGGGGCCTTCCTGCTGTTCGACGACGTGATGACAAGAGGCAAGATGACCCCGCTCCATACTCATCCGGTGGACGAGGCGCTGTACGTCCTTGACGGCGCGATCCGTGTCCATATCGAGGGCCGCGAGCATGACGTTGCACAGGGCGGGGTGGCGATGGTGCCGCGCGGCGTGGCGCATGCCTTCATGGTCACGTCGGATAGTGCACGGCTGCTGACCATCGAGACGCCGGGCACCAGCGAAGCGTTCTACCGCGGTGCCAGCGAGACTCTTACCGCCGGCCTCGAAGCGGCTGGTCCCGTCGACTTTGAGCGGGTTCGCGCGTCCGCGCTACAAAACGGGGGAATCGAGATACTGGGGCCGCCGCCGTTCGCTCGCTAACCCATCGGCTGGTGGAGTTGGGCCGCCAGCGCGCTCATGTACTGATTCCAACCGGCGTTGTGCGACTGTATCTCTTCGTCGTTTGGGAGGCCGGTGTGGCGGAGCCGCAGCACTGTGCCTTGGCCATCGGGCGTGAGCGTGATCTCGACCATCGTTGAGCCGGGGGGCACGGTGTCCGAAGCTTCCCAACCCCACGTCATGAGCACGCGGTGCGGCGGGTCGACCTCTCTGTACTCACCGGAGGCGATGTGCTCGCCGTCGACGTCGATGCGGTATCGCCCACCCGGCCGTGGATCCAGCTCCACCCCCACTCCCATCCATGTGGCGAATTTCTGCGGGTCGGTGAAATAAGCGAAGACAGTCGCGGGCGACGCGGCAATGCTCTGGATGACCTCGACGGCGGCCTCACCCTCGATCAGCTCTTCGATCGGTTCCTCTCCTCGGCCTCGGCCAGCAATCGGAGACGGTCGACCTTACGCGTCCACATGCGCCGCAGGTATGACTCGAGCGGCCGCAGCGCGGCGCGGTCTGCCTTGTAAAGGCGGCTCGTACCGGCGCGTCGCTCCGTGATCCAACCCGCCTCTTTGAGGATGCGCAGATTTTGAGAGATCGCGGGCCAGCTCACGTCAAAGGAGGCGGCGATGTCGCCGGCGGAGCGCTCTCGCTCCCATACCAGGCGGAGGATCTCGCGTCGTCGCGGGTTGGAGAGAGCTGTCAGGGCATCTTGCATTGTTGCTTCTGCTAGTTTAAGATGCAGCTTAATTAAGTCAAGTCTTTAGTAACAGGTTTTGGGGGAAATGTGATGGCTGCTCCACTGATGCATAGCGTGATGATCGAGGCCACGCCGGCCAAGGTTTACGAGGCCATCTCGACTGGCAAAGGGCTGGCCGGCTTCTGGACCAGTGACAGCCAGGCCGAGCCGAAGGTGGGCTCGATCGCCCGATTTGGCTTTGGCGGTCCCAGCCTCGCGATGAAAGTTGAGGAGCTGGTGCCGGACACGCTGGTGCGCTGGTCCACCCACGACGGCTTTCCCGAGTGGAAGGGGACCACGGTCACCTGGGAGATCGCGCCCGGGGCCAAGGGCGGGAGCGAGGTCAAGTTCAATCACGAAGGTTGGCCGGCGGAGCTGCCCCAGGCCGACCTCGCCTCGGTCAACTATGTCTGGGGAAGGGTCGTGGGTCGGTTGAAGAAGTTCGCGGAGACGGACAAACCGGCCCCCTTCTTCCCCTAGGGCCAGCGTTTAGCTGATCCTCTGAGACGGCCTGTCGATAGGGTCACAATCGCTTCAATGGTTGGAAGTGAATTGGCCGAGCTGAGCGTGCGGGAATCGTCGGGGTGCCGGCAGAGAGCGAGGCGGGTGCGGTCGCGGACCCACGTCATTCCTGCCATCTTGCTCAGCTTTTCACTGGCGGGCTGTGGAGGTGCCACGTCGAACCTTCCTGCGGCCACGTTGACTCCCGACTCAAACCAGGGACAGATTGTTTTTGCTCGCGGAACCCAGGGCAATCAGCACATCTTCGTCGTCAATCCCGATGGGAGCGGTCTCACGCAGCTCACGACCGGATCTAAGACCGATGGTGAGCCCGCGTGGTCGCCTGACGGCAAGAAGATCGTCTTCTACAGCGACCGCGGCGGCGGCTTCCAGCTCTATGTCATGAATGCGGACGGCACCGGGATGAAGCGCCTCACCAAGGATTCGGGCTCAGATGGTCTACCCAGCTGGTCGCGAGATGGAACGAAGATAGCTTTCGCAAGCGAACGCGGTGGGGTTGCTCATATCTACTCGATCAACTCCGACGGCACCGGCGTGAAGCAGCTGACCAACAGCAAGGACAGTGACTTTGCTCCTCACTGGTCAAAGGACAGCGCACAAATTGCCTTTGATCGCGACATTGGCGGCGTCAATTTCGACATCTTCGTGATGAACGCCGATGGAACGGGGGTGAAACAGCTAACCAGTGATCCGCTTCAAGAGGAATTTCCAGCCTGGTCGCCAGATGGCAGCAAGATTGCCTTTTTCAGCGACCGAGACGGCCAGACCCACGTCTACGTGATGACCCCTGACGGCACGGCCGTAATGCGGGTTTCGAGAGATTCCTCGAACGAGGCTCTCCCCTCCTGGTCGCCGGACGGCACAAAGATTGCCTTTGTCAGCGATCGGAGCGGCCCCGGCAGCGTCTACGTGATGAATGCCAACGGGACGGGGACGAAGCGGCTCACGAATGCAGCTGAGGAGGACCGCGATCCCGCGTGGTCGGCGGTCACCAGCCCCTGACCTCTACCTTATTGCCGAGCTGCCTCAGACAAGCTCACGCAAGCGATCGGCCAGCTCATCGACCTTGACCCGCTCCTGCTGGGTCGAGTCGCGCTGGCGGATCGTGACCGCCAGGTCCTCAAGGGTCTCGAAGTCGACCGTGACGCAGAACGGGGTGCCGATCTCGTCCTGGCGCCGATACCGCCTACCAATATTTCCACCCGTCTGGTCGTACTCCACCCTGAACCGCCCTTGCAGCGATGACTGGACCTCGCGCGCGACCTTGATCAGGTCCTCTTTCTTCGACAGCGGGACGACGGCCACCTGGACTGGGGCCACGTTCGGGTGAAGATGCAGCACCACGCGTGGCTCGTTGTTCACCACGTCCTCGTCGTACGCATCAAGCAGCAGGGTGATCAGGATGCGGTCCACGCTGACGGCCGGTTCGATGACCCACGGTAGGTAGCGCTCGTTCGTTTCCGGGTCGAGGTAGGTGAGGTCGACTTTGGAGTGCTGCTGGTGGACGCGGAGGTCGTAGTCCGTGCGATCGGCAATTCCCTCCAGCTCACCCCAGCCAAAGGGGAAGTCGTACTCGATGTCCGTGGTCTGTTTCGAGTAGTGGGACAGGCCGGCTTTGGGGTGGTCTAAGAAGCGAAGGTGCTCCGGGTTCAGGCCCATGACGTCCACGTACCATCGCAACCTCTCCTTGCGCCAGTATTCGAACCATTCGTCGTCCTGCTCGGGTTTGACGAAGAACTCCATCTCCATCAGCTCGAACTCGCGCACGCGGAACACGAAGTTGCCCGGGGTGATCTCGTTGCGGAACGCCCGGCCCTGCTGTGCGATGCCGAAGGGCACGCGCACCCTTGAAGAATTCAACACATTCTTGAAGTCGACGAACATGCCCTG
>JBDUAO010000035.1:0-20516 GCA_040004595.1 Candidatus Dormiibacterota bacterium
CAGAAGCGGATCACGAGGCGTTCGGCCCTTCAGGGAGCCGGCGCGGTGAGCATGGCGGCCTTCCTGGCCGCCTGCGGTATCGGCAGCAAGCCCACCGTCGCCGCGCACACCAACTGGGTCTGGGACAAGGCGACCAAGGCCGGCGTTCTCGACTTCGCCAACTGGCCTCTCTACATCGACGTTCTGGAAGCCAAGGGCAAGACCACCTACCCGACCCTCGAGCAGTTCACCAAAGAGACCGGCATCAAGGTCAACTACAGCGAGCCGATCCAGAACAACGACAGCTTCTTCGCCAAGGTCGCGCCGCAGCTAACGCAGGGACAGACGATCGGCTACGACATCATCGTCGTCACCAACGGCATCTTCCTGACCGACTACCAGCTCAAGAACTGGCTGACCGAGCTCGACCTGACCAAGCTGCCCAACTTCACCGCGAACGCGGCGCCCCGCGTGCAGACCCGCGCCTTCGACCCGGGCAACAAGTTCACCATCCCCTGGCAGTCCGGGTTCACCGGCATCGGCTACAACCCCAAGCTCACCAAGCGCGACATCACCAGCTGGAGCGACCTCTTCGACCCGGCGTTCAAGGGCAAGGTCGGGATGTTCAGCGAGAACCAGGACACCGGCAACCTGGCCCTGCTCGGAATCGGCGTCCAGCCCGAGAAGTCGACGCCGGCGGACTGGCAGAAGGCGGCCGACAAGCTGAAGACGCAGCGCGACACCGGCATCGTGCGCAAGTACTACGACCAGAGCTACATCGACGCCCTCAGCAAAGGCGAGACGGCGATCAGCATGGCCTGGTCAGGCGACATCTTCCAGGCCAACCTGTCGGCCGGCAACAACGACCTCAAGTTCATCATCCCCAACGAGGGCGGCATCATCTGGACCGACAACATGTGCATCCCATTGGGCGCCTCGCACCCCCTGGACGCCATCACCTACATGAACTGGGTCTATCAGCCCCGGATCGCCGCCACGATGGCCGAGTACATCGAGTACATCACGCCGGTTCCCGGCGCCAAGCAGTTCATCGAGCAGGACGCTGCAGCGGCCAGTTCCGCCGACAAACCCGGACTGCTCGAGCTGGCCCAGGACCCGAACATCTTTCCCTCCCCCGAGCTGCTCGCGAAAACCTCCTACTACCGGGTGCTCAACGCGGCGGAGACCAAGCAGTGGAACGACATCTTCAACGCCGTGATCATCGCCTGACGGACGTGACCCAAACAGAGGTCGGATAACGGCACAGGTGTCGGTCGCCGCAAAGGCATCGAGGCGTCCGGCGCTGCGTTCCCGATGGGGACGCGCGCTGGCGCCTTACCTTCTAATCCTGCCCGGCGGCGGCTGGATGCTGCTGTTCTTTCTCCTCCCGATCGTGACCCTTGCGATCACATCGCTGGAGTCGGGCGACTTCATCAATGGGTTCAACTTCACGTGGGAGTTCGGCAACTACACAACGGGGTTCACCCTCTTCTCGACGCAGTTCCTTCACGCGGTCGAGTACGGCGGCGCCGCGACGATCGTTGCCCTGCTCGTCTCATATCCCGCCGCCTACTGGATCGCATTTCATGCGGGTTCGCGCAAATCCGCCTACCTGCTCGCGGTGCTGATGCCATTCTTCGTCTCGTTCGTCATTCGGACCCTGTCCTGGGGCGTCCTGGTCAGCGACAACGGACCGCTATTCGGACCGCTGAAAGCCGCCCACCTGCTGCCCCTCGACTTTCGAGTCCTCGCCACGCCCGTGGCGGTGACCGGGGGCCTCGCATACACCTTCTTTCCTTTCATGCTGCTGCCCGTCTACGCCTCGCTCGAGAAGATCGACCGCGGGCTGGTGGAGGCCGCCCAGGATCTTTTTTCCAACCGGTTCGAGGTGTTCCGGAGGGTGATCTTTCCCCTCTCGATACCAGGCGTCTTCGCCGGCGTGCTCCTTACCGGTATCCCTGCGATCGCTGATTACGTCAACCAGGACCTGCTGGGCGGTGTCGGCACGACGATGGTCGGTCGAGTGATCGAGACGCAGTTCATCGTCAGCATCAACTACCCCCTCGCCGCGGCCCTTGCATTCGTTTTCATGCTCGGCCTGCTGGCCACGCTGATCGTTTATCAGCGGATCTTTGGCACCGAACAGATCATGGGAGGCAAGTAGTGTCGACATCCGCCGCACACGCTAAGGCGGCAGGCAGACGAGGATTGACGCACCGGTTCGGACGCCTGCTTCTCCCCGCCTACACGCACCTCGTGATCCTGTGGCTGTTCGCACCGATCATCGTCATGGTCATCTTCGGATTCAATGACACCCACGGAAAGTTGAACATCGTTTGGTCGGGGTTCACCCTCAAATGGTTTTCGGACCCGTTCGGGGTGACCGCCCTGACGACCGCCGTATACACATCCCTCATTACGGCCACACTTGGCGCTCTCATCTCGACCGTCATGGGCACGATGATCGCCCTCGCGTCCCATCGCTACAGCTTTCGCGGCAAGGCGCTCCTCGACGCGATCATGGTCATGAACATCGCCGCCTCCGAGGTCGTGATGGGGGCGGCGCTCATCACCCTATTCATCGCCGGCAACGTTCCGCTCGGCCCCATCACCATTGTCATCGCACAGGTTATGTTCTCGATCCCGTTCGTCGCGATCACGGTGCGCGCCCGCCTCGTCGGATTTGACAGCTCCCTGGAGGAAGCCGCCCAGGACCTTGGCGCCAGCCCGCTGGTGACCTTTCTCCTGGTCACGCTGCCGATCATCTTTCCGGGTGTTCTCGCGGCGGCCCTGCTCGCGTTCGCCCTTTGCCTCGACGACTACGTGATCACGAGCTTCGTGGCCGGTAACACACTGACCTTTCCGCTGTGGGTTTACGGGGCGACCCGCTTGGGTGTGCCGCCCCAGGTGAATGTCATTGGCACGTTCATCTTCCTGGCCGGCGGTCTTCTCGCGATCAGCTTCGCCTCAATCCAGAGCTGGCGAAACCGCCGTCTGGCCCGCGAGTCAGCCCTGTGAGTCCACGCATCGGCGGGATGTACGGTCCCGACGTCACGTTCCTGGGCGTAGAGCGATGCGACCTCGATGATCCCTCGACCTTTGAGGGTGCTGATGTCGTCGTGATCGGCGCCCCGTACGACGCCGGAGCGTCTTACCGCGCCGGTGCGCGCTTCGGACCCAAGATGATCCGCACCACCGACTACAACCCGCATGACTCTGCGCGTCCTCATCTGGCGCTGAGGGTCGACCCACTTCGCGACCTGCGCGTTCTCGACGCCGGGGACATCGAGATGCCTGGTGTCGAGGCCCGGGTGCCGCTCGACAACCTGGAGAACGCGGTGCGCACGGTCGCCGAGGCCGGCGCGATTCCTGTGATCCTGGGCGGTGACCACACCGTCACGTGGCCTGACGTCACGGGAGTCGCGCGCGCAAAGGGATGGGGCCGGATATCCGTGATCCATTTCGACGCGCATGCCGACACCGGGGACACTCAGTTTGGCAGCCTGATCGGGCATGGATTGCCGATGCGCCGGCTCATCGAGTCCGGCGCGTGCCGCGGCGACCGCTTCATTCAAATCGGCCTGCGCGGTTACTGGCCGGAGCCAGAGACGCTTCAGTGGATGGCCGACCGGCAGATGCACTCGTTCGAGATGCACGAGATCGGAAGGCGCGGGCTCGATGCGGTGCTCGAGGAGGCTTTCGCGATTGCCGTCGATGACTGCGACGGCGTCTTCGTGTCGTTCGACGTCGATGTCGTGGACCCGGGCATGGCGCCGGGCACCGGCACGCCGGAGCCCGGCGGATTTACGGCGCGTCAGGCGCTGGACGCCGTGCGGCGAATCGCGATCGAGCTGCCGGTGGTCGGGATCGACGTCGTCGAGGTCTCGCCTCCCTATGACCCGTCCGAGATCACTGCCTTTCTCGCCAACCGCGTGATCCTCGAGATGCTGGCCGGCATAGCCTTCCGGCGCAAGGGAGGGACCTGGGAGTCGATCCCTCGATCGCTCCTGGAAGGCCGGCCATGAAGGACGTGCTTTCGCTCCTGCGGAAGCAGCGGGATCTCGAGAAGGCGTTTGTTGCGGAGGCAGCAGCCAAGCCGGCGCCCTCTGCGGGCTGGACGCCGACGATGACGATGTTCCATCTCGCCAGGTGGCGCGACCGCCTGTGGAACGGCCTGACCGAGCTGGCGGCGGAGCGCCCGGTGAATGCGGCGCCCGGCAACATCGACGAGCTCAACGATGCGGAGATGGCGGGCGCCACGGGCGTTTCGCTGGCCGACGCGGCGGCACAGTCCGACGCTGCGCTCACCTCGATCATTGCGATGTGGGAGACGATTGGAGACCAGCCGTTCAGCTGGTTCATATCTGAAAGCACTGGCGAGGCGATCCTCCGTAACAGCTACCTGCATCCCCGCATTCACCTTGCCGACCAGTTAGTCCAGTGGGGCGAGGCGGCGCGAGGCCGGCGACTGACCGAGGAGACCGTGTCCGAGCTTCGCTCCGTCGAGGCGCCCAGCCGCGTTCTTGGCGCGGCCACCTACAACCTGGCCGCAGTCCGCGCCAAGCAGCTGCGCAGCGATGAGGCTCTGGACCTGCTCGAGGAGACTTTCGCCATGCGAGACGACCTGAGGTCAATCGCGGCCGCGGACGAGGATTTCGCGTCGGTGCGGAGCGAGCCGCGTTTTCGGGCTCTTACCTCTACGCCGTAAAGGGCCGAATCAGCTCCCCAAGCTCCTCGAGCTTCGCCAGCGCCTGATCCCGGCCGTCGGGTGACACGTACCATATGCATCGCTCGACCCCGGCTTCCGCCGCCTGCTCGATGGCCTCTGCTTCAGCCTTCGGATAGGTGGTCACCGGTATGGATCCACGGCCCGCTGCGCGCGCCAGTTCCTGCAGCTCGGGTATGCGCGGCAGGTCGGCGCCTCGATTGGGCATCCAGCCGTCGGCGTAAGCCACCACCCTTTGCAACACCTTCGGCCCGCTGCCACCCAGCAGGACAGGCGGGTGTGGCTTCTGGACCGGTTTCGGCCAGCACCACATCGGCCCGAAACTAACCAGCTCGCCGTGATACTCGGACTCGTCCTCGGTCCAGATCGCTTTCATCGCCTCGACCCGCTCGCGCATCAGCTTGAAGCGCGTGCTGAAGTCGGTGCCGTGATCCGCCATCTCCTCACGATTCCAGCCGGCTCCAACGCCGAAAAGAACCCTGCCGTGTGAAATCTGGTCGAGGCTGGCGACCTCCTTGGCGGTATGGATTGGATCGCGCTGCACCACAAGGCAGATGCCCGTGGCCACCAGCAACGTCTTCGAGGCAAGGGCGGCGGCGGTCAGCGCGAGAAACGGGTCCAGAGTGTGCCAGTACTGCTTGGGCAGCTCCGCGCCACCGGGCCACGACGACAGCCGGCTGGCGGGGATGTGCGAGTGCTCGGCGACCCACAGCGATTCGAAGCCGAGCTGCTCGGCCGCCGGCGCGAGCTCCGTCATGGAGACGCCGTAATCGGTCGGGAAGATCGCGATGCCGAACTTCATTCTCTTAATCGTGACAGCCGCGAGGGGAACGCACCCCTTGTGGCGCCGGGCCTCGCAGAGCGCGGTGCACCGTCCTGCCACGACCGGCGGCGCCGGCGGGCTCTACGCGGTTCGGTGATCAGCCCAGCGGCGCTTGTCGGCCGCTCTTCGAGGCAACGCCCTCGGACCCACGGTGCTGCCCGGGCGGCTTGAGCCTGATTCCCGCCGATCGAGCGCGCGCATCAGCGCAACCACCACGCGTGGATCGAGGTGCGTGCCTGCCTCGTCCTCCACCACACGACGCGCTTCTCTGCCTCCGCGCGCCAGGCGGTACGGCCGGTCCGTAGTCAGCACGTCGTAGGTGTCGGCGACCGCGACGATCCTGGCCTCGATCGGTATCCCGTCAGCGAGCAACCCATGGGGGTAGCCGCTCCCATCCATGCGCTCATGGTGGTAAAGCACGCCGAGAAGCTCGCGCTTGAAATGGCCGCCGCGTTTGAGAATCGTGACGCCAATCTCAGGGTGCGTCCGCATGACCGCGGACTCGGACTCGTTGAGCGGGCCCTGCTTCTCCAGGATTGCGTCGGGAATGCCGAGCTTGCCGACATCGTGCAGCAGGCCGGTACGGGCGAGAACTCGTAGCTCCGTTGCGGACATACCCAGCTGCCGCCCGATCTGAACGCACAGCTGAGCGACGCGCCTGTTGTGCCCCTGGGTCTCGCGATCTTTCACCTCGACAGCGGCGACGAGTGCTGCGATGACTTCGAAGTCCAGCTCCTCGACGTCGATCGAAACCTCGAGCTCGAGTGCGGTCTCCATCACTGAGCGGAGGGAGCGAGCGCGCGTGCGTTCGACAATCAGCGCATTCAGTGCCAGGCCCACGGCGGCGAGCATCAGAAGGTGGTAGTACCACCAACCGAAGGTCCACGTGTTGAACATCACCATTGCGGCAGCGGCATCGGCGAGCAGCACGAAAGCAGCAAGCAGGAAAGCCTGGGTGACCAGGCGTGCACGCCGATAGATCCGCGCTTGGCGTAGGGCGGCGAAGAAGAAAAGCGCGATGCTCAGAATCGCAAGAGCCGTGCTGTACGGGGGCCTGGACAAGGGCAGCGCCGCGATTAGCCATGTGCGGTAGATCGCAATTCCCGCATAGACGGCCAGACCGATGACGACGACGAGCACCAGCCAGCCGGCGGGCCAGAACGGGAGGCTTCTTTCGAGCCGGGCCAACCCCGGCATGTAGCTGGCGGCAAAGAAGAGCGCGGGAATCGCAAGGCTCAGATAGGCCGACATGGCCACCGCGCTGCCCGAGTATTCCTTGAAAAGGTTGGGGACGAGAATTCCAGGGGTCGTCAGGCCGTGAACTGCGAAGATGAAGCCCATCGACATGAACCCGAGACACAGGAAGAGAACTCGGTAGAGGCCCATCTGGACAGTCGCAATGGCCAGAGCGGCGGCAATGGCTGCGGCCACAATCGACACCGCCGAGACGATGTAGAAGTGCTGGTAGGGCACGACCAGCTGGCCGCCTCCACCGATGACCGCCAGAGGTACGAAGCTGGTAGGGACGAGCAGGCCGAAAACCACGAGCGCATCCGGCCAACCCCCGAGGCGCCGGTAGCGTCGTCCGGCCGATCTCGCCGCCGGCGAGCGTGCAACCACGGTGGCCTCCCCCCTTTCAGAACAGGCTTACCGACTTTGGTCACGGGGCCACAAATCGCGAGCCTGTTGGAGCCGTGCGGGCACCAAGAGTGCGATTTGACTCCCCTTTCAGCTAGGAGAACGAGCGACTGGGGTTGATGGGTCGCTCGCCGTCAGGATGGATCCGATCTGAACTCGAGGCAGCGAGTGCCTGTGAGGTCGATCCAGTATCTATCGCCGCTATGAACAATGAGCATCATCACCTGCTCGCAAGCGGGGCACCGCACAACTGCGCCAGGAGCGTTCAGATACACGTCGACGCGCCCGACCGGATGGACCTTGCCGCATCCCGCGCACGTGCTCTGCGCCGTGGTCATCTCCATCGCGAAGATCTCGCGGAGCAGACCCGCGATCGCGTTGCCGTCGAGCTTCAAATCCGATTGCTGCACATCAACCTCCTGTGGCTCCAAACCGCTCGGTCTTTATCCAGGTGGCGTCATAGCCGGACTCGAGGAGCTGGCCGCCGGCGGCCTCCACGAACGCGGTCGGGCCGCAGATGAAAACCGCGGGAGAGTCTTTTCTGGGCCATGCAACCTCGGCCACCATCTCCCCGTCAAGCCTGCGTGAGTACCCTTCCCAACCCGAAGGCTGAGAGCGAGTCAACGTGTGGAAGACCTGCAGCCCCACACCGCCGGCGGACAAAGTTGCCAGCTCGTCTCTGTAGATCACGTCATCGATCGAGCGCGATGAGTACAACAGGCGGACCTTCGCGGCTGAGCTCGCGGCTGAGTGGTGGCGAATCATCGCCATGAGCGGCACGATGCCTGACCCTCCCGCCACCAGGAGCACCGGCCTGTCGTCGCCCGCCTTCCAGACGAAATAGCCGCCAATCGGCCCGCGGAGCTCGATCTTGTCGCCGGCCCGGACCTCACCGACCAGGTAAGGCGATACCTCGCCGTCCTCGAGCCGCTCCACGGTCAGGATGACGCGAGAATCCTCAGGCGGCGATGCGATCGAATAGCTCCGCTGGGTCTGATAGCCGTCCTCGGCGGTCAGGCGAACGTCGACATGCTGCCCCGCGAAATGGCCAGGCCAGCCGGGCACTTGCAGCACCAGGCTGGCGACGCGAGGCGTCTCCTGGATCACCTCGGCGACCTCGCCGAGCTGCCAGGTCAGTCGCCCCAGTACCGCTGCTCGCGCCATGGATCACCGCGCAGGTTGTACCCGTTGGATTCCCAGAACCCCGGCTCGTCCTCGTTCTGAAGCGTGATACCGCGCACCCACTTCGCGCTCTTCCAGAGATATAGGTGTGGGACGAGAAGCCTGGCGGGGCCGCCGTGCTCTGGGTCGAGCGGCTGGCCGCCGTACTCGAAGGCGATCCACGCCTTGCCATCGGTCAGGTCCTCTATGGGCAGGTTGGTCGTATAACCCCCGTCGCTGAATGCCACCGCAAACTCGGCCGCGGTCTCGACGTGTTCAAGGAGGGTGTCGAGCGACACCCCGGTCCACGACGTGTCGAGCTTGGACCACTTCGTAACGCAGTGGATGTCGACTGTGATGGTCTCGCTGGGCAGCTTTCGGAGCTCGTCCCAGGTCCAACTCTTCGGCTCATCCACCTCGCCGACAATCGAAAACGTCCAATCGGTCAGCGGTAGTCTGGGTGTCGGTCCCGCCGACAGTACGGGGAAGTCGTGGACCACGTGCTGTCCCGGTGGCACGCGCGAGCTGCTCGTGACATCGCGGCGCTTGCCCTTGAAACCTCGTGAGATGAAAGCCATCGAGTTAGTGTCCCACTCAGATGGCGCGCATGCGGTTGTTCTTCGGATTGTGCTCGACCTCGGCCAGCCCCAGAGCCTCCATCAATGGCGGCAAGTACATGCCGAAGCGGCCCCGCAAGCCCTTCTTGAGGCCATACCAGCCGCCGATGGGATTTTCGGGCGAGCGACCCCAGGCTTCGACGGTGCCGTCCGCCGCCGCCTTCTGCTCATCGGCGCTGCCCAACGCCATCCAGTCGCCATGCATCTTGAGCATCGCGTGCAGGTCGTCCAGGCAGCGGAGGTCATACCTGAGCTCGGTCTTTCCAACCGTGCAGACAAGTGCCGGCGGGTTCAAGGACTCGTCCTTGTACATCTGGTATTCGGACGACCCGCTGCGCGTCGTCAGCTGCCACGGCGAGTCCTTGGTGCCAATTCCCTTCACGTTCGCCATTGGTTAGTCCTCCCTCACAGGAAATTGATGCGGGTCAGCCGCCATGCCCTGCCCGGCGGGTACAGCGAGCTGGCGGTCACGAGCTCGACGTCGAGAACATAATCGCCGAGAACCACGTGCTCGGTGCCCTCGCGCGTGCCCGGTGCGATCGGCTTGTCCACCACAATGGACGGCGCGTCAAGCCTTTGCCGAACGATCATGCCAGGCCACTCGACCAGGTCGACGTCCACAGTCGAGAGCAGGTCTGACTGGCCGCCCCATGGCGTAGCGTAGGTCGCGACCGCCTGGTTCTTGGCGATGATGCGGCGGACGTGCAGGTTCGACCGCATGGACGCGATGAGGCTCTTCGCCGCCGCGAACGCGCGTGCAAGGGTGGGCAGTCCCATGACGCAGCCGTACAGTCTCACGCTTTGACCGTCGATCGTCGCGTCCGCCGCGAATAGAAAGTTGGCGCCTTCGGCCAGGCCCGATCCGGTCTTGATGCCGATGATCCCGCTCTGGCCGAGCACGGCGTCGACGTTGTACACGCGTCCGGCGATCGGAAGATCCGCCTGGGCCATCCGCACGATCTGGGCGAACACCTCCTGCTTCATCGCCTCCATGCCAAGTGCCATGAGGTCACTGGGCGTGCTCACCGTCTTTGGCGATGCTCCGCTGGTGTCGGTGAATGTCGTGTGCGTCATGTGCAGATCCGCAGCGCGTTTGTTCATCGAGGCAACGAAGGTCGCGACTGAGCCGGCATCCCAGCGGGCCAGCGTCTGCGCGAAGTTGTTGGCGGAGGGGATGAGCAAGCCCTCCAGGAGCTGGAGCTCGGTGAGCTGCTCGCCAGATTGCACGAGGACCACCGATTCCTTGTTCGCCTGATCTGCCAGGTAGGACTGCACGTCGGCGTCGGTGATCGTGATGGTCGGTCCCGATTCGTCCCCTTTGAGCGGCCTGTCGATGAGGATGACCAGCGCTGTCATGACCTTGGTGACGCTCGCGGCCGAGACGGGCCGCTGATCACCCGAGGTGGCGATGAGACCAAGACCCGCCGCACCCATGGCGCCTGAGGCCCCGCTGGGCCAGGGGATCTTGGGGACCGTCCCCGCAATCGTGTCCTGGGCGTGAAACGCGCTCGTCGCCATCACCGCGGGTATCGGCCGCAGATAGTTCACCACGCCGACGGCGATGACAGCTGCTACCAGCGCAAGCGCGACCTTCCACTTCATGTTCGCAACATGATGAAGAGTCTCGTGAATTCACCGGAGCCCTAGTAAACTTCGGAGCTTGGATCTGGTGGCGATCGCACCCTTGGTCGCCGCTTCGCTGTTCGGACTCGTCTCGGGCTTCAACGACGGCGGCAACTTGATGGGCTCATTCACCTCTGGCCGCGTCATCAGCCCGCGCACTGCGGCCCTGGTTTTGCTGGTGAGCTTGGCGGGTCCTCTTGTCTTGGGCACCGCGGTGGCGCAGACGGTCGGCACCAACGTGATCGACCTGAGAGCCCAGGGCGTGCTCGGTTACGTCCTCATCACGCTTGCCCCTCTGTGCGTCGTGCTCGTTTCGCTCTCGTTCGGGATTCCAACCAGCATGACCCTCGCCCTGGTCGGCGCGATGGTGGGGTGGGCGCTGATTGACGGCGACCGCAGCGTGATCCATTGGTCTGGAGTGGCGCGGGTTCTGATTGGGATGCCGATCTCGGTCATTGGCGGCGGGCTGCTGGCCCTTCTGATTTATGGGGCCATCAGGCGCCTGCTCGGGACTCGCCCACACGCTTCCATGCTGCGGCTCGCGAGGCTGCAATTCTTCAGCGCCGCGGCGCAGGCATTTGCCTACGGGTCGAATGACATGGAGAAGACTGTCGGCCTCCTCGCGGTCGGCATGTCGTTTTCCAACCAGGGACATGCCGTCGGTTTTGCCAGTGCCGCGCCTATCATTGGCGCATTCGTTTGCTTTTACGTCGGTGCAATCACAGGAGGCTCGCGAGTCGCTGGGCACGTCGGGCTCGGCGTACTCAAGGTCCGCCCGACTCAGGCCCTCTCGCAACAGCTCGCTTCAGGAAGCGTCGTCGCCACGTTGGCCATCGCCGGAGCGCCGGTTAGCATGACGCAAACCATCGATGGCGGGCTGGTCGGGGTTGGCGCCGCCCTGCGCGCTTCATCAGTTCGATGGGGAATCGTCAGAGAGATGCTCGGCAGCTGGCTCCTGACGCTGCCGATGGCGCTGGCTCTGGCTGCTGCATTTCACCTCGCCACTCGCCTGATGGGAATTACGCATTGAGCTTCGGCCGAACGTTCAAGGCGTTGACCAAGTCCAACGATCGGCGTTTTGTCGCACTTCTGAGCCAGCAGGCCGAGCTCACTGTGAGAGCGCTTCAGGTCCTCGAGAAGCTGGGACCCGAGGTCAGCGGAAATGCCGAGCTGGTCGACCAGCTCAAGGAGATCGAGCGAGAAGGCGATGCCGCCAGAAGGATCTTGATCGATGAGCTGCTGCATACATATGCGACCCCATTCGACCGCGAAGACCTTTTCGGCCTATCGCGGGCGATCGACGACATCCTTGATGCTGCTAACGAAACCGCCGTCGAGCTGGCGATGTATCAGATCGGTCCACCGGCTGGATTGATCGAGATGGCGAAGGTCCTGACCGAAGGCGCCCGGCACATCAGTGCCGCGGTCGGAGAGTTGCTCGACCACCCTGGCGTCGCGGCTGAGCATGCCGTTCGGGCCAAGCGTTCGGAGAACCGGATCGACGGTCTTTATCACCAGGCGGTCGGCCAGCTGTTCGACAGCCAGGCGGAGATGAACCAGATCCTGAAGTCCAGGGAGATCTACAGGCACCTTAAGAACTCGGCCGACCGAATCGACAGGGCGGCGGACGAGATCTCGGTCATCGTCATCAAGCGGAGCTGAGGGCCGTGGCAGCCGTGGTGCGGGCCCGGGGGAACAAAGACCTCGCATACCCGTGTTTTCATGACTGAGATGAAGAAGCTGGACGGCATCCACCACATCTCCTCGATCACTGCGGATGCACCAGGCAACGTGGCGTTTTACGCCGGCGTGCTGGGCCTCCGCCTGGTCAAGAAGACTGTCAACCAGGATGATCCAAGCGTGTACCACCTCTTCTACGCAGACGAGAACGCCAGCGCGGGCGCCGACATGACCTTCTTCGAGTATCCGGGCGTGGCGCGAGGGCGGGCCGGTGCCGGGATGATCCACCGCATCACCTTTCGTGTCGGCTCCGAAGAGGCTCTTGACTTCTGGCAGCGTCGGCTGGCGAGACATCGAATCGAGCCCGACCGCGCGGCGGGCCACTTCCGCTTCGAGGACCCGGAAGGTCTCGGGTTGGAGCTGCTCATCGACGACGTCGCCGACGCGCCTCTGATTGCCGAGCACCACGAGATCCCGGCCGAGCTGGCGTTGCAAGGGTTCGCCGGCGTACGCGCCTATTCCACCTCACCGGAGCGCAGCCAGCCCCTCCTCGACGACGCACTCGGATTCCGGAGCCTGGGGCCTGGCCAGTTCGAGTCTCGCGGCGAGAAACGCGGCTCCACATATGGATATGACGCAGCGCCGGAAATGCGAGGTGTCAGCGGAGCAGGAACCGTTCACCATGTCGCCTGGTCGTCAACCATCGAGGACCACGCCGCGTGGCGCGAAAGGGTTATGGCCGCCGGCGCGCGGCCGACCCCGATCATCGACAGGTACTACTTCAAGTCCATCTACTTCCGGGAGCCCAGCGGCGTCCTGTTCGAAATCGCTACCGTCGGACCGGGCTTCACCACCGACGAGCCCCTGGAGCACCTGGGCGAGCGTATCTCGCTGCCGCCGCCATTCGAGCATCTGCGCGATCAGGTCGAGCGGACGCTGACGCCGCTCCCCAACCCACGCGCGACCTACGGGGCTTCGACCAAAGCCTAACCCGGATCGGCGAGCGGCTGCGGGCGTTGAACCGAGGTTGGTTAAAGTGTCTCGCCATGCTCCGCATAGCAGAGGCCGCGATTGGCGTCGTCATCTTGGCCGTGGCCTTTTACGACGTTTTTCAGTCGGTTGTGTTGCCGAGGCCTTCGATTGGCAGGCTTCGCATTGCGCCCTGGATCCTGCGTCCGCTGTGGGCGATGTGGCGATGGATAGGTATGCGAGAGTCACGCCTCGATCATCGCGAGAACAGGCTGGGCACGTTCGGGCCGGTGGGTCTGCTGGCCCTGCTCGCCTTCTGGAGCTTATCGAGCATCCTGGGCTACGCGCTGATCATCGATTCGATCCCCGATCAGATCGAGCCACCGCCTCAGGATTTCTGGACCTCGCTGTATTTCTCCGCCAGCAGCCTGCTGCCACTCAGCTATGGGGAGATCCTGCCGATCGGACTCGTCGCGCGCCTGGTGATAATCGCGGAGAGCGCCACCGGCGTGGGCCTGATCGCTCTCGTTATCAGCCTTCTTTTCTCTCTTTACGGTTCCTTCCAGCGGCGGGAGGAGCTCGTCGTTACGCTCGATGCGCTGGCCGGCGCGCCCCCGGCGGGCCTCCAGATTCTCGAAACGGTCGCCGAGCACCGCATGCCCGACGAGCTGCGCGCGACCTTCGACGACTGGCGACGATGGTCGGCCGCCGTTCTCGAAAGCCACCTCGCATACCCGATCCTCGTGTACTTCCGTTCCAGCCACGACAACGAGGCGTGGCTGAATTCGTTTGGCGCAGTCATGGACGCGGCGACGCTTGTATTGAGCACCGTGGTCAGCGAGGATGCGACGAAAGGCCACGCCCGCCTTATGTTCATGGTCGGCAACCATCTGGTCGAAGACCTCGCGTGGTACTTCCGGTTCAAGAACGCCGGGGTGCCCATCGTCGAGCGGCAGGAGTTCGACGACGCTCGTCAGCGGCTGATCAGCGCGGGATACAGGTGCCTCGAGGCCGATGCCGCCTGGACCGAGTTCGCGGCGCTGAGGTCGATGTATGCGTCGGTCATCAACCATCTGGCGGGCCACCTCGCGATCCTGCCGGCAAAGTGGATCGGAGACAGGTCATACATTCCCCACGTCGAGCGGGGAACGGCACGCCGGAGGGCCACCAAGAAAGACCGCTAGATTCAGGCGATCAGCGCGAGCTGCCGGGCCTTGAGGATGGCCTCGTCCTTGGAATGGGCGCCCAGCTTGCCCCCCACGCTTCGGATGTGGGAACGAACGGTGGCGTAGCTGATGCCGAGACGGGCGGCAATGTGACGGCTGGGCATGCCCTGAGCCATCAGGTTCAGAACCTCTGTCTCACGGGTTGTGAGCGGCTCAATGTGGCCTTCGATGAGCTCCAAGGGATGGCTCATCGGCCGTTGTCCTCCGAGTCAGCTGTCACCAAGAAGGTAACTACCGGGTAGCGCTCAGCACCCGGGTTGGCGCCAATCCAGTATGTGCAGGACGGCTCCCTGCTCGCGCGGGCGGTCACGGTGCTGAAGACACGGGCGGCCCGCCACCAGCCCGTCGCGCACCGTTAAGAGATCTCCGAGCAAGGCCCCACCCTGGAAACGAACAGTCCTGGAGCGCTAGGGCCTCACCACAGCCCTGCCTTTCGCATCGCGCGCGGCCGCGCGTCGGGGTCGTAGAGGAGGCGATACATTGGCTCCGCCCAGAGCAAGGCGGTTCGCGGCGGGCGCACTCGTTGGTGCGGCCTCAAGCGCCCGGGCGGCCTCTGTCCTAGTCCGCCAGCCTGATGCCACCGCTCCAGCGCTTCCGCGGCATCCCGAAATGTCTGCGTCGCCTGGAGCGGCTCGACGAGGTCCCCATCGTCGCCCTCTCCGCGGTCAAGGTGCTCGCGCCAGAGCCTCAGACGCAGGTCGCGGGCGAAGACCCGGCCGCCGTCGCCCAGACCTGACGGATCGTGCGGCTCCCTGGAATCGCGCGCCTCGTCGAGGACGGCGCACGACACCTCCGAGTCATGAGTCCAGGAGCGCCGGTTGAAGTTGTCCGACCCGACTGCGGCCCACACATCGTCGATCACGCATACCTTCGCGTGCACGTAGACGGGGGTTCCTTCCGAGTTTTCGATGTCGTAGATTCCGACCCGATCGCCGCCTGCCTCGAGCAGAGATTTCATCGCCTGTTCGCGGCCGATCTGGCTGGGCCACTTGAAGAGGCCTGCCTGGTCGAAATATCTCGGCACGACAGCCACGATCTGCAGTCGCGGAAATTCCTTCAGCGCATCGGCAAAAGATGCCACCACGTCGTCCGACCACAGGAACTGGTCTTCGATGTAGATGAGGCGGCGCGCTCGGCGAACTGCCTTCAGATACGCCCGGGCGATGCTGCGCTCGCCGTCAGGAGCAAAAGGATAGCCACGTCGAGGGCGGCCGTATGTACGCAGAACCTGTATTGAATGCGTCCCGGCGGGCGGGGGGTCGGCCGGCATCGCCGGCAGCTGGCTGCCGGGCCGTTGAATGCGGCGCCGAAGCGCCTGCGCCACGCGGACGAGCCCGCTGCTGAGGGGCGTCGGATCTGTCCAACGCTCGCGAAACGTGAACTCCAGGTCTCCAACGGCAGGCCCCTGGATCTCTACCTGGACGTCGTGCCAGGGCGGCGTCGGCCCGTAAACGGGAGGCATCTTCAGGCGCTGAGGATCGCCGAGATGCTTGTCACCGTCTCGGCGCCCGTTGCAGAGGTCGATTCCGCCGACAAAAGCCGCGTCGGTGTCGGTCCGGCCGGCGCGCCGGACGATGACCAGCTTCTGGTGGTGGGAACCAACCAACCGGATTCGCATGTCGAGCAGGACCTCACCCCCAGCGGCGTTGACCATGTCGCCAAGGTGGCGATTCTCCCTGGTGCTGAAGCCTGCCAGGTCGCCATGTGAGCGCCACAGAAGGCCCTTGACGCTGACGCCGCGCCGTGCGGCCGCGGCGAAGCACTCGCCGACAGTTGTCTGGTGGCCGTCGCTCAGGCGCTCGTCGTGATCACCCCGCCAGTCGGTGAAGTAGAGCTGGTCCCCCTCCCCCAGGCCCTCCACCACATCCAGCAGTCGCCCGAAGTAGGTCGCGCCGTGGACGAGGATCTCGACGCGGTTGCCGGCGGTCCAGGGACGGCCGTCGCCACGACGCTCGTCGATCCTGGTGGCCGGATTGCCCCGTTCCGCGGCCGTGAGAAACCAGCTCTCCGGGCCTGTCTCGCTGCCTGCCACACCTTGGAGCATCGCGCGACATAGCCTAGGCTCTCTGCCGGTCGACCAAAGTGTTACGGCGGTTGTTCCGCCTCGCGCCCCATCCTCAATCCTGCCGAACACCGGTTAGATCGTCCCAAGCGGCCGTTCTACAACGAACCATCTGGCGATAGCCAGCGCTGCCAAACGTCCGTTTGGAGCGGTAGGAGGAAATCATGCGCAATACCCGAATCGGCCTGGGGGCCTGACATGGCGACAGCTCGGGACCGTACCGGCGAGGCCGAGGGCGAGGTCAAGCAGGCAGCCGCCAACCCAATCCTGGAGCTGCTGGAGCGGCTCGGATACGTGGTCCGAGGCGTGCTTTACGCCGTCATGGGTTTTCTCGCGCTGAAGATCGCTCTCGCCACGCCGGGTGGCAAGGCAACCGACCTCTCGGGAAGCCTCGTCTGGTTGATCGGCAACCCGCTTGGCAAGGTGGTGCTGGTGGTGGCGATAGTCGGCCTGGTGGCATACGCCCTCTGGGGATTCGTGCGCGCGATCTACGACCCACTCCACCGTGGCCGAGATGCCAAGGGAATCATGGCGAGGCTCGGTTTCGTCACCAGCGCCATCTCTTACATGGCGATCGCCCTTTTCGCGTTGCACATACTTGCCGGGCAGGGCGCGGCGTCTAACGACAGCACACAGAAAACGGTCAGCACGCTCCTGACGAACCCGCTCGGCGGGGCGGTCACCGTCGTGCTTGGCATCGTCGCCATGGGGATCGGAATCGGGCAATTCATCGAGGCCTATCGAGCCACGTTCGCCCAGGACCTGAAGGCCCGTGAGATGACCCAATCCGAACGTGGCATCGCCATTGCGCTGGGCCGATTCGGAATGGCTGCCCGCGGTGTCACCTTCCTCGTCATTGGTTGGTTTCTGATCCAGGCGGGCCTTAATCACGCGCCGAGCAAGGCCACGGGCTTCGGCGGAGCGTTCTTGTTCCTGCTGGCCCAGCCCTACGGGCGCTGGCTCCTGGGCGTTGTCGCGCTGGGGTTCATCGCACTCGGAGTCCACTCATTTGCTTGCGCAAGGTGGGTCCGATTGCTCGGGAGCAACGCCAATTGAGCACAATCGTGGCCTCTCTCCCGATGCGCACAGAGAAGACAGCGCCGTTTAGGTGGCCATTGCTCCTGATCGGCATTGGTTTAATCGTCGTTTACGCGGCCGACACCGTCGCGGCCTCGATGGCCACATACCTCCCATTCGACGTTCCAGTCGAGCGGTTCATCCAGTCGATCAACTGGGGACCGCTCGTGCAGGTCTTCATGGCACTCGATTGGACGGAGGGTACCCGCCAGCAGATCCTCGGCATCGCCGGCATCGCCGTCATTGCGGCGGTCAACTGGCGAGCCGTGCCGATGGTGGTGCTGGCTGCGCTCAGCGGAGCGGTCTACACCGTCACGGCGATGGTTATCAACCGGCCGAGGCCCCCGGATACGCTCGTCCATGTAATCCGGCACACCGGGAGCAGCAGCTTTCCAAGCGGACACGTCGCGTTCTTCAGCTGGTTCCTGATCATGCTCGTCCTCTGCATTGCCGGGGGGAGGTTGCCCAAAGCGATTGTCGGCGCGCTGTGGGTGGTGGTCGCGCTCCTTCTCCTCACCGTGTGCATTGGCCGCATCTACCTTGGTGAGCATTGGCCCAGCGACGTGATCGGCGGGCTCGCACTCGGATTGGGTTTCACAGCAATCTCCATATCGATTCGCAAGCTGTCAAATCCAGTTCTGGCGCGGAAGAAGTAGTAGTCACATGGCTGTGAGGTCAAGCGTCCGAGCATCGGTAGCGGCCCATGCCCTACCACGCGACCGGTTCTTCAACCGCGAGCTCTCACGCCTGGAATTCGACAGCCGAGTGCTCACGATGGCCGAGGACAGGGAACGCCCGCTGGCCGAGAGGCTCCGCTTTCTCGCGATCGTCAGCGACAGCCTCGACGACTTCTTCCAGGTTCGCGTCGCCGGCTTGCACGAGCAGATGATGGCGCCGCTAAGTCTCACCTCCCCGGACGGCATGACCCCCCACGAGCAGCTGGAGGGAATCGGTCAGCGGGTGCGCGACCTGATGGCACGCCAGTCGGCGGCATTCACCAGCGACATAGCGCCGGCCCTGGCCGAATCTGGATTCCGGATCACCTCAACGGCCCAGCTCACCAAGGCCGACCGCGGCCTTCTCGCCGGGGTCTTCCAGGAGCGCATCTTTCCGGTCCTGACGCCACTTGCGGTTGACCCGGCTCACCCTTTTCCGTATATCTCCAACCTCTCGTTGAACCTGGCGGTGATGGTCCGAGACCCGGACCGGCCTCAACCGCGCTTCGCGAGGGTGAAGGTCCCCCCTTTGCTCCCGCGCTTCATCGCATTGCCCGACGGCGAACGATTCGTTCCTCTCGAGCAGGTGATCGCCCTTCATCTACAGGTCCTCTTTCCCGGCATGGAGATCGTCAGCCATCACTTCTTCCGAGTTACACGCGATGCGGATCTCGACGTCGACGACGACGAGGCGGAAGACCTTATGGCGGCAGTGCAAGCTGAGCTTCTGCGCAAGCGTCGAAAGGGCCGCGCTGTTCGCCTTGAGGTCGATCCGGACATGTCACCGGAGGTCCTCCTTCTCCTGCGGCGTGAGCTTGAGCTCGGTCCCCAGGACGTATACGAGGCGAACGCCTTGCTGGACATGACGGGCCTGCTCTCCATTCACCTGCGCGGCAATCACATGGCTGCGAGCTCATGGATGCCCACGACCCAGCCGCGCCTTCGACCGATGGGCGGCGAGCCTGTCGATTTCTTCGATGTGATCCGCGATGCAGACGTCCTTGTCCATCACCCTTACGACTCGTTCGCGACATCGGTGGAAGCGTTCCTCGAGCAGGCTTCGCGAGACAAATACGTCCTGGGCATCAAGATCGCGATGTACCGCACCTCCGGACCCGACAGCCCGATCGCGCGTGCGCTGAAAAGGGCTTCGCAGTCGGGCAAGCAGGTGGTGGCGCTCGTCGAGCTCAAGGCGCGTGGTGACGAGCAGGCGAACATCGAGTGGGCAAAGGCGATGGAGGACGCGGGAGTCCATGTCGTTTACGGCCTGGTCGGGCTCAAGACCCACGCCAAGCTGGCGCTCGTCGTGCGCCAGGAAGGCGATGACGTGCTGCGCTATGCGCATATCGGCACGGGCAATTACAACGCTGCGACGGCAGGCACCTTCGAGGATCTCGCCCTGTTCACAGCCGATCCAGAAGTGACTGCCGATATCGCAGAACTTTTCAACTATCTGACCGGATACAGCCGCCAGAGCAAGTACCGCAAGCTTCTGGTCGCGCCGACGACGCTTCGTTCCGGCATCGTCAAGCTGATTCAGCAGGAGGCATTGAAGCCGGGCGGACGCATCGTGATCAAGGTCAACAACCTGGTCGACCCAGAGGTCATCGACGCCCTTTATCGCGCTTCGCAAGCCGGCGTGAAGATCGACCTCATCGTGCGTGGCATCTGTTGCCTGAAACCTGGCGTGCCGGCGCTGTCGGAAGGCATCCGCGTGCGCTCTCTCATTGGCCACTTTCTCGAGCACTCGAGAGTCTTTCGTTTCGGCAACGAGAAGGCGCGACACGTCCTGATCGGTTCATCGGATCTGATGCCCCGCAACCTCGACCGGCGCGTCGAAGCCGTCGTCCCCATTGTCGACCCGGACCTCACGAAGGAAGTAGACCAGTTCTTGAATCTGGCGTTGGCGGATGACACGCTCTCCTGGGAGCTGGCTGCCGATGGAACCTGGACCAAGGTGCCAACCACCAAAGGGCTCAACACCCAGGAGCTGATGAGGCGCGCAACGCTGGGCATCATTGATGAAGAGATGGAGCAAGCCGTATGAGCAAGACCGTTCCAGGAGGCACGCAGTCCAGATCACGTGCGGCTACCAAGGCCAGCACCAAGCGGGCTACGAGCCTTTTGATATTGAGCTCCAAGGCGGGATCGATGACACCGGAGATCGAGGCCAAGCTTCGCAAATCGTTTCCACAGAGCCTGGTGGTGGAGTTCGATCC
>JBDUAO010000036.1:0-20350 GCA_040004595.1 Candidatus Dormiibacterota bacterium
GGGCGAACGTCAGTGTCTGGGCTCTACTTTATGGGTGTTCACTGGATGAGAAAGAACAAGTCGGCGATCCTCTACGGTGTCGGTGAGGACGCTGAGATCGTTGCACGACACATCGTGGAGAACCGGGCATGAGGATCGCAGTTGCGATGTCCGGCGGCGTCGATTCATCGGTCGCCGCTGCCTTGCTCCAGGCGCAGGGACACGACGTTGTCGGCATCACTTTGCAGCAGTGGCCCCGCAGCGCCGATGAGTCCGGAAAGCAGAACGCGGGCTGCTGTTCGTTGAATGCTGTGGAGGACGCGCGGCGCGTCGCTTCGCTGCTCGACATTCCTTATTACTGTTGGAACCTCGAGAAGGAGTTCGGCGAGCGGGTCATCGAACCATTTCACCGCGACTACCTCGAAGGTCGGACTCCGAACCCCTGCGTTCGTTGTAACGCATTCGTCCGCTTTGACCTCATGCTCAACCGCGTCCTCGCGCTCGGCTTCGACAAGCTCGCGACTGGCCACTACGCGCGCATCATCCAGGGCGCCGGCGGACCCGAACTTCACACTGCATTGGATTCGGCCAAGGATCAGTCCTACATGCTGTATCACCTCGACCGAGAGCGCCTTGCCCAAATCGTTTTCCCCCTTGGCGCGATGGATAAGCGCGAGGTGCGCGAACACGCGCGCGAGTTCGGCCTTCCCGTTGCGGACAAGGCTGAGAGCATGGAGATCTGTTTCGTCCCGCGCGGCGAGACTGCTCGTTACTTGAGCGAGAGGCTGCCGGTCCACGCCGGGGCCGTGGTCGATTCGACTGGCCGCGAGCTCGGCACTCACCGCGGCACAGCCGTCTACACGGTGGGACAGCGCAGCGGGTTCGGGGATCTGCGAGAGGCTGGCCCCTGGTACGTTCTGAAGATCGATGCGCCCGCGAACCGGCTCGTGGTCGGGCGGCGCGAGGAGCTCGAGACCTTCGAAGTGCAGCTGCGTGACGTGACATTCATCGACGGCTCGGCCGACGAGCCCATCCCCTGCGAGGCCCGGCTTCGCTATCACGCGGCACCCATCCCGGGCGTCTATCACGCCGGCCGGCTCTCGTTGGAGGAGCCTTTCCTAGGCGCCGCTCCCGGGCAGGCCGCCGTCCTCTATTCGGGGAGCCGGGTGCTGGGCGGAGGGATCATCGCCACAGCCGGGATCTAGCGCGCTGTGAGGGCGATCACCGATCTGGCCATCGGGGCCCTGCGCTGGCTCGAGTACGCCGGCCTCACCTATGTGATCGGCGTCTTCGTGGTCAGGCGGCTCGCTGCTCAAACCCCGCGGATTGCATGGGCGCGGCCTCCGATGGGGCTGGCGCTGGGCCTTGCGCTGGCCGGCGGATTTGGCGTCGTCCTCGCGGAGGCATTCGTTGCCGGGCATTCGCTGGCCGGCGCAGCCACCTTGCTTTTGGGAGATGCGGCCGGCTGGGTTCGTATCGCGCGGGTGGCGGCCGAGGGTGCGGCGCTTGCCGCCTGTTTGCTCGGATGGCGGATGGTGGCGCCGGCCGCGATCTTCGCTACGGCGGCCCTTGCCTTTGCGGGTCACGCGGCGGCGCAGGGGCAGCCTGCTGGGCCGATCTTCGCCGAGGCGATCCACGTTCTGTCGGCGGGCGTGTGGGCTGGCGGAATCATGGCGATGGCGGCGGTTCGACCGCCTGAAGGGTGGAGGGGGTCGGAGGGAAGGGCGTTGGTCTTGCGGTTTGGTCGCGTTGCCCCCATCGCCTTTGCGCTCACAGCGATGACCGGGGTCCTGGCGGCGGCCTCTGCGTTGAGCTACTTTTCCGACCTCTGGACGATGCCTTATGGCGTGGCCCTGAGCTTGAAATCGGCAGGCGTGCTGGTCATGGTCGTTCTCTCGACCCTAGCTTGGCGTCGGGGTGTTGGATTGGTCCGTTTCGAGGCCGCCGTCGCCATCCTCGTCCTGGCGGCGACCGCAGTGCTGGCGGCAACAGCGATCCCGCCCGCCCGGAGCGACGGACTCACACCCGTGGGAGCCGCCAACATCCGGCATTAGCGGATTAGAATCGCGGGGTGCCCGCGGTGCGCGAGGTCATGAGCACGACGCTCCACACGGTGAGCCCGTCGACCACCGTCGGTGAAGCCGTCGCGCTCATGGCGCAGTACCGGGTGGGTTCGACGCTGGTGATGGAGGGCGCTCACCTCGAGGGCATCTTCACCGAGCGCGACACTGTGCGGGCGATATCGCAGTCGCACGATGCGCCGGGCCATGAGGTGTCGTCATGGATGACCAAGGAGCCGATGACCGTCGGCCCCGACGACGAGGTCGAGGCCGCCCTTAACACGATGCTGGAGCATGGCTTTCGTCACTTGCCGGTGGTCGAGAACGGCGAGGTGATCGGGATCGTTTCGATTCGCGATCTCGCGGGGTAGGACTTTCCCGCCGTGAACGGCAAGACTGGGGGATTCGCCTCGTTCTACAAGCGTGTTTCGTCGGGGGCGCCGGTTCGAGGCGACGACGAGCGCGCTGGGGTACGACGAGCAGACGTCCTGGTCCATGGGGCAGGGGGAAGGACCAGAGAGGGCGCCGGTCGCGCCGAAGGCGACGCTTCTTCGCTATGACTCGCCGCCCTGGCTCCTCGAGCAGGAGATCCGCAAGCACCATCGCGATCGCTCCCACGCCGCCTCTCCCCTCCGCGGGGTCTCCACCCAGGAGGTTCTTGCAGCCCTGGTGGAGGCATTCAGTCCGGCCGAGATCGACTGGGACCTGGTGGGGGTTGCATTCCAGCCGGCCAGCCCGGATCCGACGGTGCCCTTGGACTCGCCAGTCGAGCTGATGGCCATCGCTCCCTGGGCGGTGGATCAGCTGGCAATCGTGCCAAATTTGGACGGCCCCTCCGGCCCATCGGCCCACCTCCCCGGCGAGCGGGGAGGACAAATCCAGGCTGCGCGCGTCTTCACGTCGCGGCGGCCGCCTCGGTGGCTGCGCGAGCACGACGACATCGTGGCGGCGGTGCGGGAGCTGTCTTGGGAAGGCTACTTCGCGCTCGTGGGCGACATCTTTCGGCGCGAGGGTTATGAAGTGTTTGGGGGCGAGGGGCCTGATGGCGATGTCATCGACATGGAGGTCGTGCGAGGAGCCGAGCGGCTGCTCGTGAACTGCCAGCTGCGTGGGCTCGACCCGATCGGGGTGGAGCCGCTGGGCGAGATGCACCTGGTGGCGCAGCGCAACGAGGCCGGGGTGGCCATCGTGTCCGATGGGGACTTCTCGCCAGCGGCGTGGGAGTTCGCAGACGAGCAGTCGATCGTGATCATCGATAGGGAGATCCTCACCGGCCTCGTGCTCGAGCTCACCCTCGGGAACGCTTTGAGCACCAACCTGAGGGCCAAGGCGCGGCGCCTTCTTTCGATCTTGCAGCCGTCGCGCAAGTGGGGAGTGGCGCCCACCCAGTAGGCCGCCGACGCGCTCGGTAAACTGAGCGGCTCCCGTCCCCTCGTGTTTTCCACGCGTCCAAAAGGAGCTTTAGCGAAGTTGGGTTTGCTTGCGTTGCGGCGCTATCTGCCGTACCTGCGGCCATACATCGGGCTGGTCGTGGTCTTCGGCATCGCCCAGCTGGGCAGCCTTGCGGCCTCCGCAGCCATACCCAAGGTGATCCAGAGCATCATCGACGGGCCGATCACCCACCACCAGCTTGGTGCCATGGCGCCCATGGCGAGCCTCCTGATCGTGATCGGCGTGCTCGAGTTCATCTTCATCTACCTGCGGCGCAACTACTCAGGCGTGGCCTCGCTCCGGATGGAGACGGACCTCCGCAACGACTTCTACGCGCACCTGCAGAACCTCCAGGTCGCCTTCCACGACAACTGGCAATCCGGCCAGTTGCTCTCCCGCGCGGTCTCCGACATCGCCACCGTGCGCCGCTTCGTCAGCTTCGGCCTCATCTGGTTCCTGCAGACGATCGTGACCTTCATCGTCGTCTTCGTCCTGATGCTGAACCTCGATTGGCAGCTGGCCCTCGTGGTCGTGGCCTGCATGCTGCCCATCGCCTACTTCAGCAACAAGTTCCACGACAAATACAAGGTGATCGCGCGCCGCCTCCAGGACCAGCAGGGAGACCTCACCACGATCATCGAGGAGATGGCCACCGGCGTCCGGATCATCAAAGCGTTCGGGCGCATGCCGCTGATGCAGCAGCGATTCGAGGACCAGGCCCGCGTCCTCCGAACCACGAGCATGACCGGCATCGAGGCGCGGGCTCGTCTGTGGACCCAGCTCAACTTCCTCCCCAACCTCTCTCTGGTTGCCGTACTGCTGCTGGGTGGCATCAACGTGGTGCACGGGCGGCTGACGATCGGCGGCCTCGTCGCTTTCATGAGCTACGTCTTCATGCTCACGTGGCCGATGGACGCCATCGGCTGGGTCCTGTCGATGAGCGAAGAATGTCAAACCGCATCGGAACGGCTCAACGAGGTTCTCGACTCTCGGCCCGAGATTGCCGACCGGGCCGGCGCGCGCGCCCTTGACCGATGCCGCGGCCGCGTCGAGTTCCGCGGCGTCGGGTTCAAGTATCCGAAGTCGGACGACTGGGTACTGCGGAACGTGAACCTCGTCATCGAGCCGGGCGAAACGGTGGGTCTCGTCGGGCGCACCGGAAGCGGCAAGACCAGCCTCGCCTACCTGCTGCCGCGCCTGTACGACATCGCCGAGGGACAGGTGCTCCTGGATGGGATCGACGTGCGTGACCTGCAGCTCCGCTCGCTGCGCTCGCACATCGGCGTCGCGTTCGAGGAACCGATCCTCTTCTCGGCCTCGGTGCACGAGAACCTGGTGATGGGCCGGACGGTGGTTTCCGACGAGGAGCTGAAGCGGGCCATCGAGGTCGCCCAGGCTGGCTTCGTGTGGGAACTGCCGTGGGGTCTCGAGACACGGGTCGGCGAGCAGGGCTACACGCTGTCGGGCGGCCAGAGGCAGCGCCTGGCGCTGGCGCGAGCGGTGCTCGGGCGGCCGCAGGTGCTCGTGCTCGACGACCCGCTCTCCTCAGTCGACGTCCATACGGAAGCTGTGATCGAGGCCTCGCTCGCGACCGTTCTCGAAGGGGTGACTGGCCTGCTCGTGGTTCACCGGCCCTCCACCCTCGCGCTCGCCGACCGCGTGGCTCTCCTCGACGGCGGCACCATCGTCGCCAGCGGGACCCACACCGAGCTGATGAGGTCGAATGACCTTTATCGAGCCCTGCTCTCGCAGGAGTACGACGCAGTGCCTGCGGTGGCCGGGTCGTGAGCGTGATCGCCCCGGCGGACAAATGGCGTGGTGTGGCGTCGGAGGAGGTCGACGACTTCTCGCCGACGGTCGCGGGGCTGCTGCGCAAGCGCAGCCGCGCCCTGCTCGCGGCGCTCGCCGGTCCTTACAAGAAGGAGATCGCCCTCGCCGGCCTCCTGATCCTCGCGCGCTCCGCTGCGTACCTCGCGATCCCTTACCTGGTCGGTCTCGGCATCGACCGAGGCATTCTCGCGGGAAGGAGCGGCAACCTCGAGACGCTCGTGATCATCGTGACCGCCCTCCTCGGTGCCCTCGTGCTGAACGCTGTCGCCAACTACGCGTTCATGAGGCTGTCCGGCCGCGTCGGCGCCGACATACTGTTCGACCTGCGCCGGATGCTCTTCGGCCACGTGCAGGCGCTGTCGCTGTCCTTCTTCGAGCGCTACACGTCGGGCCGGATCATCTCGAGGCTCACCTCGGACATCGATGCCCTGAACGAGCTGCTGGCGACGGGCCTGACCTCCGTCCTCACGTCGGTGATCTCCGTGGTGGGAATCACGGTGATCCTGCTGCGTCTTGACACGCGCCTGGGCCTCGTGACGCTGGTGGTGATGCCCATGGTTCTCGGCCTGACGGCCTGGTTCCGGCACAACTCCGGCCGCTCCTATCGTGCGGTGCGGCGGGCGATCGTGCTGGTGATCGTCCACTACGTCGAATCGTTGGGCGGCATTCGCGCCGTGCACGCTTTCCGCCGCGAGCCGCGAAACCAGGAGATCTTCGAGGACGTCAACGGCCGCTACCGCGATGCCAACATCTGGTCGAACCAGCTGGCGTCGACCTTCGGGCCTGGGATCATCCTGCTCGGCCGCTTGACGACGATGTCGGTCCTGGTATTCGGCGGGTTTCTCGTCGTGCAGGGCCAGGTGACGCTTGGTGTGCTGACCGCCTTTGTCCTTTATTTGAGGCAGTTCTTCGAGCCCATGCAGGACCTGTCCCAGTTCTACAACACCTTCCAGGCCGCTGGCGCGGCGCTGGAGAAGCTCGCGGGCGTCATCGAGGAGACGGCCACGGTGCCGGAACCGAAGGCGCCCGTGCGCCTGGGGCAGGTCGAGGGCGCGCTCGGGTTCGAGGGCGTGACCTTTGCCTACAGGGACAAGGACGTGCTGCACGACATTGACTTGCAGATCCCGGCGGGTCAGATCATCGCCCTGGTGGGGGAGACCGGGGCCGGGAAGACGACGATTGCACGCCTGATCGCGCGCTTCTACGACCCAAGCGTGGGGCGGGTCACCCTGGACGGCATCGACCTGCGCTCCATCGCGACCGCTGACCTCCGGAGGGCGGTGGCTGTGGTCACACAGGAAAGCTTCCTTTTCTCCGGCACCGTGGGGGACAATTTGATGTTCGGGAGGCCCGACGCGACGCGCGACGAGATGGTTGCAGCCGCGCGGGCGCTGGGCGCCGACGAGTTCATCTCTGCGTTGCCCAATGGATACGAGACGGACGTCCGGAGGCGAGGCGTGCGGCTGTCATCGGGGCAGCGGCAGCTGGTTGCGTTCGCACGGGCCTTCCTCGCCGATCCCCGAGTGCTCATCCTCGATGAGGCCACCTCGTCGCTCGACCTGCCTTCAGAGCGGCTGGTGCAGCACGCCCTGCGCACCTTGCTGCGAGGCCGCACCGCGATGATCATCGCCCACCGCCTTTCCACTGTTGACATCGCTGACCGGGTGCTGGTCATCGACGACGGGCGTGTGGTCGAGGATGGGGCGCCATCGCAATTGCGGGAGGCAACCGGTCGATATGGATCGTTGCATCGGGCCTGGACGGAGTCACTCGCGTAGGCCTCGACCCGGTTCGCAATGCCATACTGCGGCCGATGCTCTTGCGCACCGATCCGCTACGCGTTGCGATGTACGGGTTAGGCCTAGCCTTCGTGCTCATCCTCGGCGCTTACGGGTTCGCCGCCATCGAGTCCCGGCCCACCGTCGGTGGGGTCGTTGCAGCTCTTGCCGCTCTCGCGATTGCCGGTTCTGGCCTCCTGTATGCTTGGCGGCTCGGAACCGGCGGCATCGTCGATTAGCCGGTAAGAGACCACTCTCACCAACCACGGAGTGCCCATGGACACCCTCCACACGATTGGCTTCTACGTGTCCACCGCCATATCGGTGGCCGGTGCGCTGTCTGTAGCGTTCCTGCCCGATCGCAGGCGGCGCGGCGTGGCCCTCGGCGCGGTGGCGATCGGCGTGGCCGGCCTGTATCTCTCCCTTTCCGCGGGCTTCGCTGCGCTCGTTGCGCTCGCCTGCTACGGCGGCTGCGCGGTGCTGCTTGCAGGTCCGGCGTATCGCATTGTCGAGTCGGTCACCGGCACCATCTGGCGCCAGCTCGGCGCGATTGCCGCCGCAGGCCTGCTCATCGCGCTTGCCTACGCCGCTTACTTTGGTGCCCTTCACAGGGCCACGTATTTCGGCGGTGACTTCGGCAGCGCCGCGCTCGGGCGGCGGCTCTTTGCGCACGACGCGCTGGCGACCGAGGCGGTGGCTGCGCTGGTGGTCGTCGTGCTCGTCGGCGCCACCGCCGCCTGGAGCGCGAAGGACCGCGGCCGATGACGGCCGGCCTGGTCGCCGTTCTCTTCGTCGCCGCCGGGTTGGTCGCCACCGGCGCGTTTGTCTGCGCCTGGCGCCGTGATCTCACCGTCGCTCTCGCCGGGATCCCGCTGATGTTCGCCGGCGCCGGAACGGCGTTCGCCGGGGTCTCGCGTTTCGCCGCCGCACCGGCGCGTGGCGCCCAGCTGCTCGGCCAGGAGGTCGCGGTGCTGCTGGCGGTTGCGGCCCTGGCGGCCGTCGTGCTGGGAGTCGGGCTGGCCGGTCGGGAGGGACGCCGCTGAGCTCGCTCATCGCGGTGTCCGGAATTTTCACTGCGGCATCGGGCAGCGCCGCAGGCTCGCGAGGTTTCAGCTTGGACCCGTTCTCGACCCTCCCGTGGGCGGTTCCGCTGCTGCTGCTAGGCCCGCTGTTGGTGTTCGCTGCGGCGATCTCGGGGGTGCGAACCCGCCGCTCGGCCTCCAGCCTGGCGATGTTCGGGGCCGTGCTCTCCCTTGCGGACACTCTGCTCATCGGCTGGGGCCTCGCGAAGAAGAGCGCACCGTTCGTCGCGAGCTACCAGTACATCAACCTGCCGGTCGCCTTCTCCGGTCCCGCGCACTTCCAGGGCTTTGGCATCGACATCGTGATTCGGGTGGACCACCTCACCGTGGCCGCGCTGGTGGTGGTTGAGCTGTGCGTGATCGGCGCGCTTGGCTGGCATCGGTACATGGGCCGGGTCGAGCCGGGCGCCGCCCGCTTCCACGCCCTCGTCAGCCTGTTTCTGTTTGCCGCGACAGGGGCGCTGGTGAGCTTCGACCTCGCCGAGCTCCTCACCTTCTGGGCCCTGGCGGGCGTCGCCACCTATCTATTGCTGGCCCATCGGTGGGGCAACGACGGCGCTTCTCGCAACACTCGCATTGCGCTAGCGCTTCCTTTCTTCACTGACCTGATCCTTCTTTGCGGGGTGGCGGTCGTCTACTCGCGATACGGCGAGCTGAACCTCGGCCTGCTCCTCCCAGTTCTCTCCACCACCGCGGGAGCCACGGTCAAAGCGCTGGCGGTGGCCGCCGTGCTGCTATTCGTCGGCGTCAGCGGCAGGCTTGCGTTGTGGCCGGTCCAGTCATGGGTGACGCGCACCGCGACCGACTCGCCGGCGGCTGCGTCGGCCATGACGCAGGCGACTTGGTCGGTGGTGGCCGTCGTCGTGCTCTACCGCTTGATGCCGATCGCGGGCGCGTCCAACCCGCAGACCCTGCGCGCGCTGCTTTATGCATGCGCCGCCACTGCGATCATCGCCCCACTTCTGGCGCTCCTGTCGAGCGAGCCACGGCGGGCGATCTCCCTGCTCGGCATCGCGGCGACCGCGGTCGGCGCTGCCGTCGTGGTGCACGGCTCCGAGAAGGTGGGCTTCACCTTCACGTTCGCCATCGCGGGCGTCGTCTGTGTCCTTGCAGCTGCGCTCGCCCGAGTCGCCGGCGTCCTCGCTGCTGCGGCGATCGCCGCGGCGATGAGGACTGACGACCTTGGCGAGATGGGCGATGCGTGGCGCCGCATGCGCGGCAGCTCGATCGCGTTGCTGGCGTCGGGTCTGGTGCTCGGCTTGAGCGCGTCGGGTGCGCTTGCCTATTCGGTCCACTCGGGGTCGAAGCTCGGGCTTGTGCTGGGTGAGGCGGTGCTGCTGATCGCGGTGGGATCGCTGCGCATCTTCCTGGGGGTTTCCATCGGCCCCCTTCGCCGGCGCCGCGCATTCGAGCCCGACCGCGTGCGCGACAGCCCCGCAAGCGCTCTGATCTGGTCGTACTTGCTGGCGCTGGCTGGCGCTGGGCTGGTCGTCGCCTCGATGGTTCACGGCTGGCTGGACTTTCTCGACGGGCGTACGCACCCGGTCCCCAGCACCATCGGCTTCGTGCTGTGGATCGCGGTGGCGCTGGTAGGATTCGCGGCCGCGGCCATCGCGTTCTTCTCCAACAAGGACGGCGCGATGCAGGCGTCGTCCCGGCTTGGCGGCTGGGTCGACCGACTGGTCGGCCAGACTTACAGGTCAACCGGCCGGTTCGCCATTGCGCCGGCCGTGAGGATCGCCGCCGGCGCCGATGAATGGAGCGTCATGCGTGATGACGCGATCGGGCTGTCCGTCGTCGCCTCAGGCCGGCTCGCCACGCTCGCGGCTCGCGTTCCGGTGGTGCCTGCAGTCATCTTCCTGGCGGTGGCTCTGGCGATTCTCCTGGGGCTCGTGTCGCCGGGAGTGTTCAGGTGATCGTGATGAACGCTGTGGTAGCCGCGATCCATGCGGCGAGCCCGACGCCTGCGCCGATCACTGTGCCCGGCTCAGGGATCTTCCAGACATCGCTGCTGCTGAGCCTGTTGGTATGGGCGCCGGTTCTGGTCGCGGGCCTCATCGCCGTGCTGCCGAATCCTCGCGGGCGATTCGACGCGTTGATCAAGCAGATCGCCTTCTTCACGAACATCGGCCTGCTGTTCATCCTGTGGATCGCTTACAACCAGTTTCAGAACTTCCTGAGCACGGTGCAGTACGAGGAGAAGGTCTCGTGGCTCCCAGCGATCGGCGCCGTGTACCACCTGGGGATCGACGGCCCGGGCCTCGTGATGCTGATCCTGTCCGGAATCGTCGCGCTGGCCTCGGTCCTCGCCTCGTGGGGCGTACGCGAGCAGGTGCGCTCCTACTTCTGCCTCCTCCTGCTGACTGAGGCGTGCGTCAACGGCGCGGTCGTTGCGCACGACATGTTCGTTCTTCTGCTGTTCTGGGGCGCCGCCACGATTCCGCTTGCGCTGCTTGTGCTGGGTTGGGGCGGGCCGCGCCGCGAGGCGGCGGCCTGGAGGCTGGCGGCCTACTGGGGTCTTGGCACGATCGCCCTGCTGGTCGCCACGTTGGCGCTGTACTCCGCGGCCGGCGGCAAGAGCTTCGACATGGACGTGCTGCTCAGGGTGCCCGTGGCCCCGCGCGTCCAGCTGGTGGCCGGTCTCGCGCTGATCGTCGCAGCGGCGACGCGACTTCCGCTCTTTCCATTCCACGGCTGGGTGCGCGACCTGTACTCGCAAGCACCCGTCGGGGTGTCGGTCGTCATCGCAGGCGTGTCCACGCGCCTGGGCGCTTACGTGCTGCTGCGCCTGCTGATCGGATCTCAGCCCATCGGCGCGCAGCTGCTCTCACCGCTGCTCGCGCTCATGGCTGCCGCCACCGTCATCTATGCGGGTCTGGTCGTGCTTCGCATGACCGACCTGCGCAGGGTCGCGGCGTACCTGACCATGGTGCCCGGTGCGGTCACCGTGCTCGGCCTGGCGGCCCTGTCGCCGCTGGCGATTGGAGGCAGCGTGCTTTCGCTGTTCTCGGGCGGTCTTGCCGCGGCGTTGATGGTCGGAGTGTGCGCGACGCTCGCGGATCGCGCGCAAACGGGAAACCTGATGGTGATGAAGGGCCTTGCGCCCCGGATGCCCAACCTCACGTGGCTCACCGTGCTTGCCGTCCTCGGTCTGCTCGGGCTGCCGCTGATGGCTTCGTTCCCCGCGGAGATGATGACGTTCTTCGGAGCGTTCAAGAACCAGCCGCTCTTTGCTTTTGCGGTGGTGGGGGGGCTGGCGATCGTCGGCGCGAGCCTTGCGGTGATCCTCCACGGCGTCCTGTTCGGCACGCCGAATCCCGACGCGCCCGGGGTGTCTGACGCGTCGTCGGGCGAGAAGTGGTTCCTCGGCGTGCTGGCGGGTGCTCTCCTGTGGGTGGGCATGTTCCCCGGCGGCCCCAAGCTGCCTGGCACCGATACCCCGATCTTCGATCCCGGCCTTGTGAACGCAATGGCGGCGGGGATCACGGAGATGGCGGCTCCGTACGCGGCCAAATGATGAGGGCCTACCTCCTCGTGCCAGAGGCGCTGGTCGCGGGGACCGCCCTCCTTCTATTGGTGGCCGGCCGCCTGGGCTATCTGCCGAGATCGTGGCGCGGGCGGCTGCCGGGCGCCGTCGCGGCGGTGGTCGTGGTCGCTCTCATTGTGGAGCTTTGGGCGGGCGGAACCCTGGCCTCGCTCTTCGGCGGCGGTTTCGTGCAGGACCGCTTCGCCCTGTTCGCCAAGGCCGCTGTGCTGCTCACGCTCGTGGCGGCCATTGCCGTGCCGGATTGGAGCGCTGAGGACTCGGTTCATGTCGGCCTGGCGATGATCCTGTTCGCAGGCTTCGGCGTCATGGTGGTGGCTTCGGCAGGAGATTTCGTGCCGCTGTGGGCTGGCCTCGAGCTCGCGGGTGCCTGCGGCGTCGCGCTGGTCGGTGTTCGGCGGCCCGATCTCGGGCTGCGGCTGCTCCTCGCCGGCGGCATCGCCACCGCCCTGTTCGCGATTGGGTTCGCGTTTGTGTACGCCACCACCGGAGCCGCCGACCTGGCGAGCGCTCGGCTGGTCATGGCCAGGGAGGGGCCGACCCTGCCGCTCGCGATCCCCGTCCTTCTACTGCTGGGCGGATTGGCCGTGCGTGCTGGGCTTGCTCCTTTCCACCTGGCCAGCGTTCCGTCGAGCCTGGGCGCGAGCCCGGTGGGCTCCGGGATCCTGCTCGGCCTCGTCGCTGCGGCAGCGCTGCTCGCCGCTATCAAGATCGCCGCTCTCCTCAGCCCCTCACCCGAGACGTTGTCCGTTTATCTCGAGGTCGTCGCCGCGGTGGCGATGGTGGGAGGTGGGGCCGCCGCCCTGGGCGTCAGGGCGCCGCGCGCTCGGCTTGCTTACCTGGCCGTCGGGCAGGTGGGTTGGGTGGCGGCCGGCCTGTCGACGCACTACCTCAGCGGACTCGGCGGAGCGCTGTTCCTGGTCGGCGCCTTCATGCTCGCGGCGACCTGCGGCCCGGCGATCCTGGGTGCGGCCGAGGGCGGAGAAGCCTCGCTCGCCGGGTTGGGGGCGTTGCGGCCGGTCCGGGCGCTGGGCATCGCGCTCGTATTCCTGTCCCTGGCCGGGGCGCCGCCGCTGGCGGGCTTCTTCGGCGAGTTCGCGGTGGCGGCGGCCCTGGCGCAGGGTGGCCACTTCGGCCTCCTGGCCATGGGACTCGTGGGGTCGGTCTTGAGCCTGGTGGCCGCGTTGGGGACCCTTCGCGTCCTCTATCTGCAGAGTGCCCCAGAGGAAGCACGCCGGGCAGCGGGTGTCGCCCCGGGATTGAGGTTCATCTCGTCGGCGGGGGCGGTGCTGGTTTGCTTCGTGATGGTGGCTTACGGGGCGTTTGCCAACCCGATCCTTGGGCTCGCCTATCAGGGAGCAGAAGCGCTGGGCCTTCGGTAAACTGCGGCCGAGACGTCGCAGCTTACGTCCTAGAAAACGTCCTGGAGGTCCCGCCTAGACCGTGGCGACTACTCGCAGCCGCCGATCCCGCCGTCGCTTGGCAGCATCCGCGCCGGCCAGCGTGCAACCTCGCGCCCGAGGCCAGATTCGGAAAGCCAGGCCGAGCGCTTCGAGCACCTGGATGGCGCGCCTCGTGCTGGCCGTGTTCGTCGGGGTGGCGGCGGTCGGGCTCCTGGGGACGGGCGGCACCATCGGCGTGATCGACTATTTCGCGGGCGATCTGCCCTCGATCGACGCTCTGCAGGCGGGCAAGCTGACCCAGACGAGCCGCATCTTCGACCGCCACGGGACCTTGATCGAGGCGCTGTACCACCAGAACCGGACTGTCGTGCCACTCAACCGGATCAGCGAGAAGCTGCAGCGGGCGACCATCGACACGGAGGACCGGTCCTTCTACGCCAACTCAGGGGTGGACTACCGAAGGCTGGCCATCGCGATCGGGTACGACCTCACTCATGGCTCCGCCACGCTCGGCGGCTCGACCATCACCCAGCAGGTGGTGAAGAACAACGTGCTCGACACCGCCGAGGCGCAGAGCAAGACGGTCAGCCGCAAGTTTCGGGAGCTCGTGCTGGCAGAGGAGATGGAGCGCCGATACACCAAGCAGCAGATCCTCGAGCTGTATCTGAACACCATCAACTATGGAAACGGCGCTTATGGGGCCGAGGCGGCTGCGCAGACGTATTTCCAGGTGCACGCCAGCGACCTCTCGTGGGCGCAGGCGAGCTTTCTCGCGGGGCTGCCGCAGGCGCCTTCCGACTACGACGTGTTCGGCACGCCCGACCAGCTCGATGCCGCCAAGCAGCGCTGGCTGAACGTGCTCGATGGGATGGTCAGCGTCGGAGACATCAGCCTTACGACGTCGATCGACATCTTCAACAGCGACCTGGTCGACCGGATGGTCGTCGCCCATAAGCGCGTGCCGGCTCAGCACAACCCTTTGACGGCGCACTTCATCGACTACGTCGAGCAGTACATCAGCAAGAAGTACGGCGACCAGGCCATGTACGAGGGTGGTCTTCGGATCACGACGACGCTCGACCTCGGCACACAGGCGATGGCGAGCAAGTGGGTGAAGGCGGGCGTGAGCACCTATGCGTCGCGCGGCGTCAACACGGGGGCGATGCTCGTGATGAGCCCGAGCGATGGCGAGATCCTGGCCATGATCGGGAGCGCCAATTACAACAACCCAGCGATCAGGGGTCAGATCAACCTGACCGGCGTCGATCCGTTGGGTTGGAGAGGGGTGGGATCGTCGTTCAAGGTTTACACGTACGGCGCGGCGCTCAACGCGGGGCTGGTGACCCCAGCGACACTTTTGAACGACGCCAACAACGTGATCGGCGGGCACACGTTCAACGATTGGGACAGCAAGCACGAGGGTTGGATCACCCTGCGTCGCGCGCTGGCGGAGTCGCGCAACCTGCCCGCGCTGTGGACGTACAAGGCAGAGGGTGGCGACCGAGTGGTTTCGTTCCTGCACGACCTGGGGATCACGGCGAAGATCGAGAACCCGCCCGGGGTGTCGACGACGCTCGGCCACGACGCCATCTCCATGGCGCAGCACCTCGCTGCGTACTCGACGTTCGACAACGGCGGTTACAAGGTGACGCCGCAGGCGGTTCTGCGCGTCACCGACACCACCGGCAAGGTGCTGGAGGAGCTCAACCCCTCGGCGAAGCGCGCGAGGGTGATCTCCCCCGAGCTCGGTTACGTGATGAGCGATTTGCTTCGCGGTCCCGTGAAGCTGTACCTCGGCGATCTTGGCAACCGGCCAGTCGCGGCGAAGTCGGGGACGACTGAGGCTTACACAGGGTCGATTTTCATCGGCTATACCCCCGGCCTCGCGGTGGCGGCGTCCTTGATGCACATAGATGCCGGTGCCAAGTGCAAGTCCGGATTTGCCTACCTCGCCACGAACTTTCCGCCGTCGGGGTGGCAGTGTCCGACGTCTGTTCTGTTTGGCGAGAACGTGGGCATCTCAGTTTGGAAGCCGTTCCTCGAGGAGTATTACTCCAAGCATCCGTGGCCGGCGTTCTGGAAGCAGCCGGCGGGCGTGGTGACGCGGATGGTGTGCGCCTACGACGGGGGGCACATCGCGACGGGTGGGCGGAACGAGATCTTCATCAAGGGGGTGGGGGAGCCGAACTACCCGTGCGGGACCAACCCGCCGCCGGGGGCGCCGCCGTACGTGGAGCCTTCTCCAAGCCCATCGCCGGTGCCGTCGGCTTCGCCGGGGTCCGCACCGAGCCCGTCGCCGGCCGCGACTCCGTAATCTGCGACAGTGCGCTTCAACCAGGCCGGGGCTGCGTTTGGCTTCCTTTACATCGTGCTCGGCGTCGCCTGGGTGTCGGCGTCCGCTCCCGGCGCGCCGGTCTTTTTGCTGGGCTGGTTCGTGATCGTGGCGGCCTTTGGGAGCTTCGTGCCCGGGATCGCCAACCAGGTGTCGCTGGCGCGAGCGCACCTGGCCGCACCCGCTTTGGTTTACTCGCTGTCCGCGGATCGGCTGGGGTTTCTCGCCGTGGTGCTCGCGGTGGCGGGGTTGACGGACCTCGTTGACGGGACCATCGCGCGGCGGTTCGACAGGCCTTCGACGCTGGGCGGGGGGCTCGACCCGGTGGTCGATGGGATTTTGCTGGGCGCGGTAGCGGTGGGCCTGGCGGTGGGTGGGATCTTCCCGCTGTGGCTTGCCGCTGTGATCGTCGTGCGCTACCTGCTGCCTGCAGTGGTGGCGCTGGTATTGCTTTCGCGCGGGCGGCGACCTGAACTGCGGCACACCGTGAGCGGGCAGATCTCGACCGCTTTGATCATCGTGTTGGTGGGAGGTGTCTGCCTCTTTCGATTCATGAACCAGGACGCGTCGAACGTGGTCATTGGTGCGGAGATCGTGATCCCCATGGCGACGATTGCCACGTTCGTGCACCTGGGTTTGCTGGCGCGACGGTCGATGCCACCCAGGCCCGGGTAAGATGGGTTGTGGTCGCGCTAAGTGGGGTGCTGGCGGTACCCTGCACCGGCAATCCGCCTTAGCCGGACCGAATTCCCGCGCTGAGGTCTGGGCTCTCACGCCTGGCCGCGGCAAACGGCGTTGAAGGTCGGGACCTGCGCAGCTCGGGTCTCCGAACCCCGTCAGGTCCGGAAGGAAGCAGCGGTAAGGAGAAACTCGAGGGTGCCGCAGTCATCCGGGCCGGAGCTGTGAACCGCGGTGCGAGCTGGGGGCCTTCGATCGAAGCGGGGGTGCGCGGCCATTTGAATTCTTATGCCTGAGTACCAATCGCTCTACCGCAAGTATCGGTCGCAGACCTTCGCCGACCTCGTCGGCCAGGAGGCGGCCTCGCGAGCGCTGCAGGGCGCGATCATCAGCTCGCGCGTGGCGCACGCCTACCTGTTCAGCGGCTCGCGCGGCACGGGCAAGACCTCGGCGGCGCGGCTGCTGGCAAAAGCGTTGAACTGCTCGGGTCGTCCTCGCGATTCGGCAGAGCCGTGCAACCAGTGCCAGTCGTGCGTCGAGATGACCGCGGGGTCGGCGCTGGACCTCATTGAGATCGATGCAGCCTCGAACCGTGGCATCGATGAGATCCGCGATCTGCGCGAGAAGGTGAACCTGTCGCCGGCCCTCGGGCCGTTCAAGGTGTACATCATCGACGAGGCCCACATGCTCACCGAGCCAGCGTTCAACGCGCTGCTCAAGACCCTTGAGGAGCCGCCACCCCACGTCGTTTTCGTGCTGGCCACGACTGATGCGCAGAAGATTCCGCTCACAGTGATCGGGCGGTGCCAGCAGTTCGTGTTTCGCAGGCACACCGAGGAGCAGATCGCGGGGCGCCTGACGCACATCGCCGAGACAGAGGGCGTTTCGGTGGACGATGACGCGATGCAGCTGATCGCGCGCACTGCGCAGGGCTCGATGCGTGATGCTGTCGGTCTGTTGGACCAGCTGGTACCTCTGGCGGAGGGGCCGATCAGCCTGGAGTCGGCGCGCGCCTTGCTCGGTATCGCGGACCCGCGGTTGCTTGATTCGCTGCTGGATGACGTGTTGAGCGGCCGTGCCGCCGAGGCGCTGTCTGAGCTGAATCGCGTATATGCCGCGGGAGCCGAGCTGCGGCAGGTTGTAAGGGGGTTGATGGAGAGCTGCCGGGATCGGCTGGTGGCGGCTCTGACCCGGCGCGACAACGCGACCGCGCGACGGTTGTCCAGCGTGCTGGATGCGCTGCTTCATCTCGATGGAGAGGTGCGGCGCCATGCGGAGCCACGCTTCCTGGTGGAGGCGACGCTGGCGCGTCTCGCGGTTGAGCTGGGGACTGGCGAAGCACACGAGGACGCGGCCCCTCCGGCCCTTCGGTCTACCACCCCGGCCAGTCGCGAGGACACCAAGCCTGCGCCCGCGCCGGTGCCACTTGCGGTTGTCAGTGCCCCTGAGGCGATGGCTGCTCCGCTGGCCGTGGACAGCGCAGTCATTGGGGCGTGGACCGAAGTTCTGGACAAGTTGAACCGCACTGTGCGCGCGGCCTATCTCGATGCGCAGCCGGAGGTCGACGGGTCGACTCTTGTGCTGTGGTTTCGATACGGGTTCCATCACAAGAAGGCGCAGGAGCAGTCGATGCAGCTGATGCCGCTGGTGCGTGCGTGGTTGGGAACGGGTGTGAAGGTTGACTACCGGCTGCGCGAGGCGAGCGGCTCGGCAGCCCCCGCCACGGCCGGCACCAAGGCAGCTGGCAGCCCGGAGGATGATCCATTCGTACGCGAGGTGGTGCGCCGCTTCGATGGGCGCGTGACGCGAGTCAAGGAGGTGTCCGAGTGAAGGACCCGATGAAGATGCTCAAGCAGGTCCAGCAGATGCAGGACCGCATGGCGAAGGTGCAGAGCGAGTTGGAGACTGAGACGGTCGAGGCCAGCGCGGGCGGAGGGGCCGTGCGCGTGGTGGCGACGGGAACGCAGAAGGTGGTGTCGGTGACCATCGATCCGGCTGCGACGTCGGACCCGGAGATGTTGCAGGACATGGTGGTGGCGGCGGTCAACGAGGCGATGGATAAGTCGAAGCAGCTCGCAGCCTCGAAGATGCAGGCGGTCGCGTCGGGGCTGGGCCTTCCGCCCGGCTTGCTGTAAGCCTTCTCCGTGCCGCAGCTGCCTGAGCCGCTCGAACGGCTCATCCAGGAGCTTTCGCGGCTGCCGGGCATCGGGCCCAAGACCGCGCAGCGCCTCGCTTTCCATCTACTGCGTGCTGACCGGCAGCGCGCTGAGTCGCTGGCGCTGGCGATCGGGGATGTGAAGGCGCGGATCGGCTACTGCACGCGCTGCTACAACATCGCCGAGGGGAGCCTGTGCGCGATCTGCCTGTCGACGCGTCGCGATGCTTCGGTGCTGTGTGTGGTGGAGTCGGCGCTCGACGTTCTCGCGGTGGAGCGGACGTCGGAGTTCAACGGGCTGTACTTCGTGCTGCATGGGGTGATCTCGCCGATCGATGGGATCGGCCCTGACCAGCTGCATATGCCCCTGCTGTTCGAGCGCGTTCGTGCGGAGGGCCTGGCTGAGGTGATCGTCGCGACCGATGCGGATATCGAGGGCGAGGCCACGGCTGTCTATCTGCAGCGCGCGTTGATACCGTTGGGAGTGACCGTGACACGGCCGGCTCACGGGCTGCCGGTGGGCGGCGACCTCGAGTACGCGGACGAGCTGACCCTGGCTCGGGCGATGGCCGGGCGGCGCTCCTTCTAAGCGGCGGATCCCCTACGAGGACGGGACCTGGCTGCATTACCAGTCGAGCCGGGCAACCCTCACCCTGCAGACGTGCCTGGACTGGAATCCGACGGGTAAGAGGTTTGTGGTTCAGCTGACCTAGACCGATCTCGGCCGAGCGGCCTTGCAATACGGAGCTGGCTACCGGTAGAATTCGCAGGTTCCTCTGACGGAAGGCTTCGTGCGCCCTAAAAGGCGCCGGGGTGTCGGTTGGAACCAGCACTTTGACAACTGAAGAGTGGGAAAGACTCTGAGAGTCTTTAGTGACTCAGGGCGAAGGCCTTGGGTACTCCGTTTAGACGGAGAGTTTGATCCTGGCTCAGGGTTAACGCTGGCGGTGCGCATAACACATGCAAGTCGAGCGAGGGCTTATTTCTCGCAAGAGAGATGAGTTCCTAGCGGCGAACGGGTGAGTAACACGTGGGCAACCTTTCCTATCGCGGGGGATAACACCGGGAAACCGATGCTAATACCGCATGTCGTCACTGATCGCATGGTTGGTGAAGAAAGCAGCAATGCACGATGGGGTGGGCCCGCGGCCTATCAGCTAGTCGGTGGGGTAACGGCCTACCGAGGCGATGACGGGTAGCTGGTCTGAGAGGACGGCCAGCCACACGGGGACTGAGACACGGCCCCGACTCCTACGGGAGGCAGCAGTGAGGAATCTTCCGCAATGGGCGAAAGCCTGACGGAGCGACACCGCGTGTGGGATGAAGTCTTTCGGGATGTAAACCACTGTCGGAGGGGAAGACAAAAAAGACGGTACCCTCCAAGAAAGCCCCGGCTAACTACGTGCCAGCAGCCGCGGTAATACGTAGGGGGCAAGCGTTATCCAGATTTACTGGGCGTAAAGCGCGTGTAGGCGGCTGGTTAGGCGTGATGTGAAATCTTCCGGCTCAACCGGAAAACTGCATTGCGAACCGGCCTGGCTAGAGTGCAGGAGAGGGAAGCGGAATTCCAGGTGTAGCGGTGAAATGCGTAGATATCTGGAGGAACACCAGTGGCGAAGGCGGCTTCCTGGCCTGCAACTGACGCTGAGACGCGAAAGCGTGGGGAGCGAACCGGATTAGATACCCGGGTAGTCCACGCCCTAAACGTTGTGAACTAGGTGTTGGTCGGATTGACCCGATCAGTGCCGCAGCTAACGCATTAAGTTCACCGCCTGGGGACTACGGCCGCAAGGTTAAAACTCAAAGGAATAGGCGGGGGCCCGCACAAGCAGCGGAGCGTGTGGTTTAATTCGATGCGACGCGAAGAACCTTACCTGGGCTTGACATGTTTCGGAAACATTGGTGAAAGCCAGTGCCCCTCGCAAGAGGCCGTTACACAGGTGGTGCATGGCTGTCGTCAGCTCGTGCCGTGAGGTGTTGGGTTAAGTCCCGCAACGAGCGCAACCCCTGTCCTTAGTTGAATGTTCTAGGGAGACTGCCGGGCGAAACCCGGAGGAAGGTGGGGATGACGTCAAGTC